>JBFKFP010000180.1:0-5338 GCA_041618535.1 Flavobacteriaceae bacterium | reverse complement strand
ACTTTGAAGGATCTTGACAGACATGGATGCACAATTGAGGAAATGGAGGAGTATGAACCCCATATCGTAAGGGGTAACGTGATTTACGCTGGGGTTGATTATGAAGCTATCATCAGGGCAGCAGAAACCGACCCTGATGGTTGTGACATTATAGTCTGGGATGGCGGAAATAATGATTTTCCTTTTTATGTTTCAGATTATCATGTAACGGTAACCGATCCGCACAGGCCCGGACATGGGACTTCCTATTATCCGGGTGAAGTTACTTTAAGAATGGCCAATGCAGTTATCATCAATAAAATTGACAGCGCCAACCCTGAAGGCATTAAAAAGATAAGACGGGTGGTAAAGAAGATCGTGCCTGCGGCGAAGATCATCGAAGCGGCATCCCCCGTTAGGGTAGAAGATGGAACAGTGATAGAAGGCAAGCGCGTTCTGGTGATTGAGGACGGACCAACATTAACGCATGGGGGAATGAAAATTGGTGCTGGAACTGTTGCGGCAGAGAAGTACGGGGCTGCTGAATTGGTCGATCCTCGTCCTTTCCTCGTTGGCCAGCTGAAGGAAACGTTCAAGACCTATCCCGAAATCGGAACATTGTTACCCGCCATGGGTTATGGAGATGAACAGCTCAGGGACCTGGAATTCACCATAAATTCCACTGATTGTGATGCTGTTGTTATAGGAACACCTATAGATCTGAGCAGAGTTATCGACATCAAAAAACCTTATACCAGGGTATTTTATGACCTGCAGTCTGTAGGATACCCAAGTTTGGAAGCTGAAATAAAATCGTTTGTGAGAAAAACTATAAAGCGCGAGATCGCTTAATAATTAAACCGAGGTCCGGAATTTTATACTCATTCAGACCTCTCCCTTAAGCTAATAGCGATAAACCCATCCCGGACGGAGATGGGTTTTTAATTCTGTACAATTGGATCTCAAGTTGCAGCCAATAAAATTCATAAAGGAACTATTCTTTACAATCATAGTTAAGGTCATAGTGATCAACTGGTCTTTGGCTCGGCTGAAACGCTTATAATAAAATTATATGGTTAGTTCAATTAATGTATTATAAACAACAGTAAATCAATAAACTAAACTCGAGATTAAATCTTGATATTTAGTAATAAAAATCAATTTCGTACAACGGTTATTTCATCTTTTCCAACCCCGGTTATGGTCAGAGATTTCCATGGCCTGGGCAGCTTAGAACCCTTCTCTGTAACACCCTCGTCGTTTATATCAAGGCCTCCGAATCCGAAAATAACCGACTGGAGCATTCCTCCGGCCCCGGTGGCAAAATAAGGGTTGGTTCCTCCCGCGGTCTCTGCCAGAACGCCAAAGGGAGGTAGTTCATTGGGCTGATAACTTTGAAGGAAGGTTTGAAAGGCCTTTTCAGGCTCATTTAAACGGGAGTAAAGGACAGATAAAATAGCTCCACCCATGGCTGGGCCGTCTTCAGCTAATCTCGGCTCATAATAGGCAAGGTCTCTTTTTATGTCATCTGTTTTGGTTACAATCTTCAACGGAAAAGCCAGCAGGTTAACGTCCGCTTGCTTTATCATGGCACCTTCATAGGTTTTGTTTTCCCTGGTGGTCCCGTCCGGAAATTTCAGTATAGGGATATTTTCCGCAACATGATTCCAATCCGGATCGGGTTTTATTGCCAGTTCCTGTGCAGCCCGGGTGGCGTAGCGAAGTACGGTTTTTACCATCCCATTGGTAAACGCGTTATTGTCGATGTTCTCTTCCCATTCATTAGCCCCGATTACATTGTTTATATCGTATCTACCAGGGCCATTGCGCTCAACCCTGCTTGTCCAGAAATCCGCAACCTCCTTCAATAATGGATATCCCCTTGAATTCAACCATTCTTTATCATTTGTAACCTGATAATATTTCCAGAATGCCCAACCAATAGTTGCCGAAATATGCTGCTGAAACGGACCTGTCAGCGCCCATACCGGGGTATCTTCAGATCCGTCTTCAGCAGATTCCCATGGGAACATGGCCCCGTTATAGCCATGTGAAAAGGCATTGGCTTTTGCCGCATCCAGTCGCTCGAAACGATACTCTAACAAGGATTTAGCGATCTCGGGTTGCAGGATCAACAATGGCGGGTACATCCAGAGTTCCGTATCCCAGAATACATGTCCGTTATAGCCTAAACCGGAAAGCCCCATAGGCGAAAGCGAATAGGCCGTTCCCTTTCTTGCAAACGAATAGAGATGATAGAGGGCCGATCGGACTGCCCGCTGCGATTCAAGGTCTCCATCTATGATGATATCACTTTTCCAAAGTTCATTCCAGGCTTTTAAGTGGGCCTTTTCCAGCCGTTCAATGCCTTCGAGCCTGGCGAATATCGTGAGCCTTTCGGCTTCATTGTGAGGATCGTTGTTATGTACCGAACTTATGGTTGACCCCACCAAAGCAAACCGGTAGGTTTCACCAGCTTTCAGATTTTTCCTGAATTTCATGAGGTGCCGGTTGTAGTCCCAGTCTTCGTGAATAATATCTGGTTCTGAACCGTGTTTTTCAGGAAAAATAAAAGAGGTAGAGGCTGCCACGGTTTTCTTGCCCGGACTGTATGCTACAGAGGACATTAGGGGAATAAGCACGTGAGGCCTGTCTATTTCTGAATAAAGATTTCTGACATCTGCCAGGTGGTTAGGTGCTTCAATCTCATTTACCGGGGATATGACAATGTCTTTTAAAGCAGTTATCTCCACTATGCTCATGGCCGTGAATGGCAGATTCCGAAGCGACATAAGTTCATGCTTGATATTGGCCTTTTTACCTACATCAAAGGTCGTGATCAATTTAGCCTGCTTCATGTTGAGGGTCTGTGAGTAATTGGAGATAGAAGAACGATTTATCCAGGTATTATCAATGACGAGGTTCATATTCATATGACTGAATGTCTTTAGAATATTACTCACACGTCCGCGTTGATAATAATCATATACCCCGTTTAAAATGACATCTTCAACCTTCAGGGGTTCGGCAGATGAGACCATTCCGACCATACCGTTGGCCAACGTGATTCCGTAGTAATTATCAGGATCGATATCTGATGCCCGGATATGCCATGGCGAATTCTCAATGGATTGGGAATTAACAGAAACAGAGATTAAAATCGAAAAGATAAAAGGAACAGTTTTCATATTAAAGATCATGAGGAAAGGATTTCAAGATTGAAAATTAAGAAAATCTGTGCACTATTGCTATTGAAAGTAACAAAGTGGATATCAATCCTCAGAAAGGCCGGTCCTGATCAAACTGCTGATTATTTGAATAATAAAGAACAGCTGTCCTATTAACACCAGAACGACAATCATCTCAGAGAAGCCGGAGATCGTCATCTCATAAGATCCATCCATGTCTTTTCTAGCGAATAGATATATGATCCAGAACAGAATTGCGAGGTCAAGAGTGCAAAACAGGTGTAAAAGGGTTAAAACAGTATTGAGCCGTTTTCTTCTATTTTTTAAAGTGTAATAGATTAACCCAAAAAACATGTAAATGATTGAGATGATAAAGGCGAATTCCCAACTTATGATTACCCAGTTCATATCTTTCCAGTTAAGCTGAACCTGGGGTGCGCCGAAGAACCCGATTAGAAGAACAAAAGGAATACTAAACCAAAACAGTATATGCGGTGCTCTTGATAAAAATGAAACCGTCTCTTTTGACGAATAATCCAATATGGCTGGCGATTTTAAAATTTAATAAATCAGTATCAGAGGAAGTTGGTCCTATACATGCTGATCGAAAAGGATGGTATTACCATCAGGATCCATTATTACAAAACTTGCAGGACCTTCACTGTTTTCATCCGCTTCATTTATGATCCTTATATCGTTCGATTTCAAATGCTTCTGAATGTCACGAATATCATCGAAATCTGCCAGGGGGGTAGCATTCTCATCCCAACCAGGGTTAAAAGTCAAAATATTATTGTCGAACATTCCCTGGAACAAGCCTATTAAAGCATTACCGTTTTTCATTATAAGGTAATTCCGTTCGAGTTTGCCGGCAAAAACTTGAAATCCCAACGATTCATAAAAGGTTTTGGAAGCCTGAATGTCCTTAACGCTCAGACTAATCGAGAATGCACCAGCTTTCATATACTGTCAATTTATATTAAGTCGAAAATTACAAAATATTATCCGGAATAAGGGGGGTGATAAATAGCAGTAAGGCGAGGGTATCGGAGACCATAATTTGATCAACCTTCTGGCCAGAGGTTTTTGGGTTCGGTAGACCTAGGGTATGAAATCTATTGTCTCATAATCCTTAGCTATATAATGAAAGGCTTTTGGTGCCTCATCATCTATAGTGACAGTGGCCGAAACTGCGAAAAATTTAACCTCTCCGGGAGCTGGGTCATCAACTCCAAGTCTTTTGGCAGATACTGTAAGGTCATCACCGCTCAGGGCATCCTGTGCCTGTTGGGTTACATCAACGGTGCTTCCCCGTATCCCGAAAAGGGCGTGATCGATCTGAATACTTATTCGTTTTGGCATGGTTGTGTAAATTTTATATAAATGTAGATTAATTTTTAGAATTCCACCCTAAATCATAGAGCAAAATCAATGGCATATTCAACATGGATACGGGTAGTGTCAAAAACAGCCACATCTACATCTTTTGCGCTCAAAAGCAAAGGGATCTCCGTACAGCCAAGGATTACACCTTCAGCACCTGTTTCTGCAGCTCTTCTTATAATTTCGACGAATCGGTTACGTGATTTTTCCAGGACAATACCTTTAACCAGTTCATTATAAATCACATGGTGCACCAGCTCCCGATCTGGCTCTGATGGAATCACGGTCTCAATTCCAAATTGTTTGAGGAGATAGTCTTTAAAAAAGTCGCCCTCCATCGTAAATTTGGTCCCTAAAAGCAACATCCTGTTCAGCTCTTCCGATGCAATACGCTCACCGGTGGCTTGCGCGATATGCAAAAAAGGGATATCGGTATTCTTTACAATATCGAAGTAACAGCGATGCATGGTATTTGTACAAAGGACTATACATTCAGCCCCGGCTTTTTCCAGATTGACGGCTGATTTCGTCACCAGTTTTGTCAACGTATTCCAGTCGCCCCGATGCTGGAGGAATTCGACCGTTGCAAAATCAAGCGACTCCATAATGCACAGGGCTGAATGATGTCCGCCAAGCCGTTGCCTCACCAGTTCATTCAATAACCGATAGTACTCCAGGGAAGATTCCCAGCTCATACCGCCAATGAGGCCAATTTTTTTCATGATGATGCGAATTCAATCAAAATTAGCTGATTGGATGAATAAATGAGGTTTTTCATGCAATCTTTT
>JBFKFP010000179.1:0-5408 GCA_041618535.1 Flavobacteriaceae bacterium | reverse complement strand
GGAGGATGGTACACCCTCAACCTCCCTGGGACCTAAGATGGGTATGGAAGCCACCAGCCTGTCCAGGATCTTGAAAAGCATGGAAGAACGTGGATTGATCGAGAGAAAACCTAACCCCAACGATGGCAGAAGTGTACTGATCCATCTTACACCCTTCGGAAGAGAAAAACGGGAATATTCCCGCAATCGCGTCCTGCTCTTCAATGAGACCATCCGTAAAAATCTTCCTAAGGAAAAAATTGACAACTTCTACGAGGTGGCCAATGTGATCAATGAGTTGATATCCAACAGAAAAATATATACCAATAACGAGGTAGAAATTAAAGATGAGCATAAGAAGAATTAAAAATGTAGCCGTAATCGGTTCAGGAATAATGGGAAGCGGAATCGCCTGCCATTTTGCCAATATCGGCGTTAATGTACTGCTACTTGACATCGTTCCCAGGGAATTGAATGACAAGGAAAAAGCAAAAGGCCTCAGCCTGGAAGACAAGGTTGTGAGAAACCGGCTTGTGAACGACTCACTTCAGAATGCATTGAAGTCTAAACCCTCCCCTATTTATCACCAGAAATTCGCATCCAGGATTAAAACCGGAAACCTTGAAGATGATATTAAAAAGGTTTCAGAGGTTGACTGGATAATTGAAGTGGTCGTGGAACGACTTGACATCAAGAAACAGGTGTTTGAAAAACTTGATGAATTCCGCACACCCGGAACCCTCATCACGTCTAATACCTCCGGAATCCCCATTAAGTTCATGAGCGAGGGACGTTCAGAAGACTTCCAGGAGCATTTTTGCGGAACCCATTTCTTTAACCCTGCTCGCTACCTCAAACTCTTCGAGATAATTCCAGGACCCAAAACCAGTCAGGACGTAATCGATTTCCTAAATGGCTATGGCGAGCAATTCCTTGGAAAGACCTCCGTCATTGCTAAAGATACACCTGCGTTCATCGGAAACAGGGTTGGGATCTTCGGGATTCAGTCGCTATTTCACCAGGTAAAAGCCATGGGGCTCACTATTGAGGAAGTGGACAAGTTGACCGGTCCTGTAATTGGAAGACCAAAGTCAGCTACCTTCAGAACAGTCGATGTTGTAGGATTGGATACCCTCGTCCATGTGGCTAACGGGATTTATGAAAATTGTCCGGACGATGAGGTACACGACCTGTTCAAAATTCCTGACTTCATAGAGACCATGATGAAGAATAAATGGCTTGGCAGTAAAACCGGTCAGGGATTCTATAAAAAGACCAAGAATTCGGAAGGGAAAACAGAAATTTTATCCCTTGATCTTGAGACCATGGAATACCGCCCCGGGAAAAGAGCATCTTTCGCCACCCTTGAGTTGACGAAATCTGTTGACAAGGTAATTGACCGATTCCCTGTTCTAGTAGATGGAAAAGACAAAGCCGGTGAATTTTACAGAAAGAATTTTGCCGCCATGTTCGCCTATGTTTCTAAAAGAATACCCGAGATCACAGACGAACTTTATAAGATAGACGATGCCATGAAAGCCGGTTTTGGCTGGGAGCACGGTCCCTTCCAGATCTGGGACGCCATTGGACTAGACAAAGGACTTGAGATCATGAAATCCGAAGGACTGGAAGCAGCCCAATGGGTAAATGAAATGAAGGCAGCTGGTTCTGAGTCGTTCTATACTGTGAAAGACGGTGCTACCTATTTCTATGATATTGAATCAAAGAAACAACAAAAGAAACCCGGACAGGATGCTTTTATCATCCTGGACAACATCCGTAAATCGAACGAGGTCTGGAAGAACTCCGGAGTTGTTATCGAAGACCTGGGAGACGGCATATTAAATGTTGAATTCCAGTCAAAAATGAATACTATCGGCGGTGATGTGCTGGCCGGACTAAATAAGGCTGTTGATCTGGCCGAAAAGAGTTATGACGGGCTGGTAATCGGAAACCAGGGAGCAAATTTCTCAGTTGGTGCCAATATCGGCATGATCTTTATGATGGCTGTTGAGCAGGAATATGATGAATTGAATATGGCCATTAAATACTTCCAGGACACCATGATGCGCATGCGCTATTCAAGCATCCCCACGGTAGCAGCTCCTCATGGCATGACCCTTGGCGGAGGCTGTGAACTGTCGATGCATTCAGATAAAGTAGTAGCTGCGGCAGAAACCTATATCGGACTTGTTGAATTCGGAGTCGGGGTTATCCCCGGAGGTGGAGGTTCTAAAGAAATGACCTTGAGAGCATCAGACACCTATCATAAGAATGACGTTGAGTTGAACGTACTGCAGGAATATTTCCTGGCAATCGGAATGGCCAAAGTAGCCACTTCGGCCTACGAGGCCTTTGATTTTGGCGTGCTTCAGAAAGGTAAAGATATTGTAGTTGTTAATAAAGATAGGCAAATAGCAACAGCAAAAGCCTATGCCAGATTGATGGCTGATCAGGGATACACCCGGCCCATACAGCGAACTGATATAAAAGTACTTGGGAAGCAAGCTCTTGGAATGTTCCTTGTTGGAACCGATTCCATGGAAGCCGGGCATTACATCTCTGAGCATGATAAGAAAATAGCGAATAAGCTGGCCTATGTAATGGCCGGAGGTGATCTTTCAGAACCGACCCTTGTGAGCGAGCAATACCTGCTCGATCTTGAGCGGGAGGCCTTTCTCAGTCTGTGTACCGAACGCAAGACTTTAGAGCGCATTCAGCATATGTTAAAAACCGGAAAACCACTTAGAAATTAAAATGAGAACAGCATATATTGTTAAAGGATACAGGACGGCAGTTGGCAAAGCGCCACGCGGGCTGTTCAGGTTTAAAAGGCCGGATGAACTGGCTGCAGAAACCATCGAATACATGATGCAACAGCTTCCTGAACTGGATAAATCCAGGATAGATGATGTGATTGTAGGGAATGCCATGCCAGAAGCCGAGCAGGGATTGAATGTTGGCCGGCTTATCTCACTTATGGGATTGAAGATCGAGGATGTCCCGGGCATGACTGTGAACAGGTATTGTGCATCCGGGCTCGAAACAATCGGTATAGCGACCGCTAAAATCCAGGCTGGTATGGCCGACTGTATAATAGCTGGTGGTGCGGAAAGCATGAGTTATATCCCTATGGGCGGTTATAAACCTACTCCCGGTTATGAATTGGCCAAGAATGGTCATGAGGACTACTACTGGGGTATGGGTTTGACGGCAGAGGCGGTAGCCAAACAATTCAATGTGTCAAGAGAAGATCAGGACGAGTTTGCCTACAATTCGCATATGAAAGCCCTAAAGGCTCAATCAGAAAAGCGATTTGAAGACCAGATCGTTCCCATAAATGTGGAGCACGTATATGTTGATGAATCAGGTAAGAAAGCCTCGCGTTCCTATGTCGTGAAAGATGATGAGGGCCCGAGAAAAGATACAAATCTTGAAGCTCTTGCCAGGCTGAGACCGGTATTCGCAGCTGGAGGCAGTGTAACTGCCGGAAATTCTTCACAAATGAGTGACGGGGCTGCCTTTGTAATGGTAATGAGTGAGGAAATGGTGAAAGAACTCAAGCTTGAACCCGTTGCAAGACTTGTGAGTTATGCCGCGGCCGGTGTTGAGCCAAGGATAATGGGCATCGGTCCGGTAAAAGCCGTTCCCAAAGCCCTTAAACAAGCAGGACTCAAACTGGATGATATCGGTTTGGTAGAGTTGAACGAGGCATTCGCTTCACAATCTCTGGCCGTGATCCGCGAGCTTGG
Source organism: Flavobacteriaceae bacterium (assembly GCA_041618535.1). Classification (GTDB taxonomy): domain Bacteria; phylum Bacteroidota; class Bacteroidia; order Flavobacteriales; family Flavobacteriaceae; genus SHLJ01. The sequence goes on along the minus strand of JBFKFP010000179.1, from coordinate 1,677 downwards.
GATGAACCAGGACATTATAAATGTTAACGGTGGCGCCATTTCACTCGGTCATCCGCTTGGATGCACAGGGGCCAAACTCTCTGTCCAGCTTTTCAGTGAGATGAGACAACGCGAGATGAAAGGTAAATACGGTATGGTCACCATGTGCGTAGGAACCGGGCAGGGCGCAGCCGGTATTTATGAATTTTTGAATTAAACGAACTTAATACAATATGATCATGGAAGCTTTAGAAAAAGATATATTACGCGGCGGGCAGTTTGTAGTCAGGGAAACTCCTTGTGAGGATATATTCACACCAGAGGATTTTGACGAGGAGCAGCAGATGATGAAGGAAGCGGTCATTGAATTCAATGATCGTGAGATCATTGCTCACCAGCGCAGATTTGAGGCAAAAGACTACGCCTTTACAGAAGAATGCATGCGAAAGGCCGGGGAGCTCGGATTCCTGGGTGTTGCCGTTCCGGAGGCATATGGCGGACTGGGAATGGGATTCGTATCAACCATGTTGGTTTGTGATTACATCTCAAGTGGAACAGGTTCATTCAGCACGGCATTTGGTGCTCACACTGGTATCGGTACCTTGCCTATCACCTTGTATGGAACCGAGGAACAGAAACTGAAGTATGTACCAAAATTGGCAACGGGTGAATGGTTCGGAGCTTACTGCCTGACAGAGCCTGGGGCAGGAAGTGATGCCAACTCGGGTAAGACAACTGCAGAATTGACTGAAGATGGGAAGCATTACAAGATTAACGGACAGAAAATGTGGATATCCAATGCCGGATTCTGCAGCCTTTTCATTGTATTTGCCCGTATAGAGGACGATAAGTACATCACTGGCTTTCTGGTCGAGAACGACCTGTCAAACGGGATAACACTTGGTGAGGAAGAGCATAAACTGGGGATTCGTTCCTCCTCTACGCGCCAGGTTTTCTTCAATGATTGCATGGTACCCGTAGATAATATGCTGGGAGAACGCGGGCAGGGATTCAAGATCGCAATGAACGCACTCAATGTTGGGCGGATTAAACTGGCAGCGGCCTGCCTTGATTCTCAAAGGCGCATGACCACCACCGCCGTTCAATATGCGAATGAACGCAGGCAATTCAAAACTCCCATTGCCGATTTTGGTGCCATAAAGGCGAAAATAGCCGAAATGGCGACGAACGCCTACGCTGGTGAGTCGGCCTGTTATCGCGCTGCCAAGAATATTGAGGACAGAATAGCCATACGCATGGCTTCCGGGAATTCACACCAGGAGGCTGAGTTAAAAGGGGTTGAGGAGTACGCCATTGAATGCTCTATTATGAAAGTAGCTGTTTCTGAAGATGTGCAGAACTGTTCAGATGAAGGTATTCAGATCTTCGGCGGAATGGGGTTTTCAGAAGAAACCCCGATGGAAGCTGCGTGGCGTGACGCCCGAATTACACGCATCTATGAGGGAACAAACGAGATCAACAGGATGCTGTGTGTTGGCATGTTGGTAAAAAAGGCCATGAAAGGACATGTAGACCTGCTTGGCCCTGCCATGAAGGTCGCCGATGAACTCATGGGTATTCCCTCATTCGATACACCCGATTACAGTGAACTGTTTTCAGAGGAGAAAGATCTTATCGCGAGGCTTAAAAAAGTGTTTCTGATGGTTGCCGGGGCTGCTGTGCAGAAATTTGGTCCGC
>JBFKFP010000178.1:0-5483 GCA_041618535.1 Flavobacteriaceae bacterium | reverse complement strand
TGAAGGGGTTATTGGCAGTCCGGGAACCGCAACTCCTGAGGCCAGTTTCTATGATACCAATATTGTGGGAATTCACTCCTGGGACCTTACCTGTCTTACCGGGGAATGGGTCACCGGCCTTTTTGAGAACAATGGTATCATGGTTGGTTGCCAGGATGGCGGCGGCGACAGAAAAGTGACCTATGACAGCCGGGAGACCACATCAGGTGTCCCGCCTACATTAAGGGTGACCTACACCATTGAAATAGATAATGATTTTGACGGTGTTTTTGATACCGTTGATATCGATGATGACAACGACGGCCTGCTAGACACCGTGGAGTGTCCAGACCTGAATTTGCCGCAGATCATAGATGCAGATTTTGAAAACATCAATATAATAACTTCCGGTATGGATGGCGGGCCAACAGATGTGGTACCGACCTATGGCATCTGGAAGGGTGATGCGTCCAATATTCCATTTTGGCAAAGCTCTGACCTTACCAACAACCACTTTGAGATCTGGCATAACTCGCAGGCGGCGAGTAACGACGCCGGAGGCCAGGCCTTTTCCGGAATCCAGTGGGCTGAGATCAATGCCTCTACAAATGACGGATTCTACCAGGATATCGCCACTGTACCCGGGTATACCCTGCAGTGGTCTTTTGCACATCGCAAGAGAACCGGGTATGCAGGAAGTGGTTCTGAAGATATCGTTGAATTGTTAATTGGAGATCCCGGTGGCACCATGTCAAGTATGGGAACCTTCTCCTCTGCCAACGATGCATCCTGGACCGAACATTCCGGAACTTACATCGTTCCGGCAGGACAGACTGTCACAAGGTTGACCTTCCAATGGGTGGCTTCCGTTTCAGGAAGTCCGAGCAGCGGTAATTTTGTTGATAATGTCCAGCTTTTCGCAATACCTGTATGTGTAGATACCGACGGAGATGGTGTAGAGGATTATCTTGACCTCGACAGTGATAATGACGGTATCCCGGATATCGTTGAAGCAGGCTTAGGCAGTTCAAGCGATGGTAAGGGTATTATTCCTCTTGGGTCCTTTAACGACACCAACGGGAATGGTATGCATGACGCATTTGAAGGTATCTCAACCCCGGATACCGACGGAGACGGCACGCCCGATTATCTCGATCTTGACAGCGACAACGACGCTGTATTCGATGTGGATGAAGCACGCACTGCCCGTTATCTTTTTGGAAACCTGGTTTACGAAAATGGCGATGGCGATATTAATGGGGACGGATTAGGTGATGGTATCGACTCTGAAACCTTCAGGCTTTCCGCTTCATGTGTCGGTTTTGGCGATGGGATCCTTGACATTTACGATTATGGAACAGGTGCCAATGAATACGGAAATCTCGGACAGGGTTTTGCTCCAGATTATGTAAATAATGCCGACTCTGCCGATACGCCAGATTATATCGACCTCGATTCCAACAATGACGGAATATATGACATTGCTGAAACCTTATATGCCGATCTGGATGCCAACAATGATGGTATGATCGATGATACCAATGATGCCGACGGTGACGGGTTACCCGATTCCTTTGATACCAATGATACACAACGAGGGTCGCCAAGGGACCTGGATCAGAAATTACATCTTTATTTTGACGGACGAAATGATTATGGAGAGGATACAACTGTAATAAATGGATGGGACACAGCAACATTGATGGCCTGGATACGGGTGGACCCGGCAGCTTCAGGAGATCAGGTCATCCTGGGCCAGGATTCGTTTTACATCCAGCTAAATTCTGATAAGACCATAAGTGGCTTTGCAGGCGCATATGAGGTTACTGATCCGTTTACGGTCACTTTGAACCAATGGACACATGTGGCGGTTACCTACAACGAAGATGAGTCATCAATGACACTCTTCATTAATGGTCAGGAAATGGCCTCGACAGCTATTAGCGGCACCCTCCTTCCGGACACTTCGAGTTTTACTCTTGGCCGGCAGCCGGATACCTCAGCCAAATATTTTAACGGCTTCATAGATGAAATACGAGTGTTCTCACAAGCACTGAGCCCTAATTTGCTCCAGAAAATGGTATACCAGGAAGTCGAAGACAATGGGGGTAACACCATAGGAACGGTAATATCGCGAGATCTGACAGATTTTGTCGATACAGCAAATATCAGTCCTTTAGCATGGACAAAATTAGAACGATACTACAGGTTAGATGCCTACAAAGACGATGTCATCGACAATTACAAGACTTTGGGTATTGACGAAGGTTCCGGAGCCAAGATCTATAATTCGAAGTTGATCGACGTTCAGTCGGCTCCCATGCCCTTTGTAACAAAACAAAGTGGGACCCTTGTAACAGCATTAAGTGACTCTGAGAACGGAATCAATGGAAATGATGCAATTGATTATGATTATTCCATCATTAAAATTGAACATAATAATGTTAGTTTTGACGGGCGTCAAAAGCATGTCGGACTCATAATAGATGAATTCGATGCAGCTATGAACCCTATAGAATTTACCGTAACCAGCGATTCTGAGCTGAATGTTTCATGGTACCTTAAACTGGATGGTTTACTGGACCTTGAGGGTGAATCCCAACTCATTCAGGGAACCGAGAGTGAGCTGGATGTCACGAGCAAGGGCGAAATAGAGCGCGATCAGCAGGGATCTGCCGACCTTTATACGTACAACTACTGGTCATCCCCGGTTGGTGTGAGCAATATAACTTCGAACAATAATAGTTATACTTTAACCGATGTTATGCGCGACGGGGACAACCCTATCAACTGGATTACTTCCGGTTACAACGGATCTAATTCAACCCCTATCGGAATTGCTGACTACTGGATCTGGAAATATGCCAATCAACCCAATGATGATTACTCATCATGGCAGCATGTTCGAAGTACCGGTACGCTAAATGCCGGAGAAGGCTTCACTATGAAAGGGCCGGGATCCGGAGCCATAGCAGATGAACAGAATTATGTTTTCATCGGAAAACCGAACAACGGGGATATAAACCTGACGCTGAACCCGGGGAATGATTATCTCCTGGGTAACCCCTACCCTTCTGCGATTGATGCAGACCAGTTCATCCTGGACAATGGATCGGTAGTGGATGGTATTGGAAATACTACAGGAACCCTGTATTTCTGGGAGCACTGGGGCGGTGGCTCGCATAACCTGACCGATTACCAGGGAGGTTACGCAACCTACACCCTTGCAGGAGGGGTTCCGGCAGCAGCCATGGGAACCAATGATCCTGATGTTGGTACAGGTGGAACACCCACCAAGACCCCGGGACGTTATATCCCGGTAAGCCAGGGATTCTTTGTTGTTGCGGAAGATGGCGGCACTATAAATTTCAATAACGGACAACGTATATTCAAAAGAGAGTCTACTAACTCTGTATTTATGGAAGCCAATCCCGGAAATGATCTGACTTTCAATTCAAATAATGAGGATAATACTTTTGAAAATCCCCAGTTTGGAACTGATGAGAGAATTCAGATCAGATTAGGATTCAATTCCGTCAATACCATGAGAAGGCAATTATTGCTTACCGTGGATGAAAAGGCCTCCGAACAAATTGACTGGGGCTATGACGGTCAATTGAACGAAGACCAGATGGATGACCTTTACTGGCTGATCGAAGACCAAAAATTTACAATCCAGGGTATCGGAGTTCTCGAAGACCAGACGGTATTGCCACTTGGCATTCATACCAGTGTCGACGGTTTGAATACCATTACATTGGATGACGTTCTGAATGCCCCTGAGAATTTTGAAATTTATATTCATGACACGGAATTAGGTATATATTATGACCTAATAGGCGATGGCAGTTATGAGTTCTTCCTGCCTTCTGGTGAGAACTTGACGAGGTTTAACCTTGTGTTCCAAAGGGAATCACTTAGCATAGAGGAAGAAGAGAACGAGGTTACACAGGAACTCAATGTTCACTACTCGAATGCATCTAATAGCATTGTGTTGATCAATCCGAAACAGAAGGTTATCAAGTCCTTAGAAATGTACAATGTGCTTGGACAACTGATCTTCTCAACAGACGATATAATCAGTGATTCCTATTGTGAATTCGAATTGAACAACCTCAGCACAGGAACTTATGTACTGCAGATAAAGGGTGAGAACGGCTCGAAATTGTCGACTAAAAATGTATTAGTTGAATAACCCTAAATAGAAATTTGATTTTTGAGAAGCTCCTGTTGAATACAGGAGCTTTTCCTTTATATTGATTTGTTGTTGGAAGGCCTGAAACACCGTATCTCTATCTTAATGGCTGCCATTGGTCCTTTCCCGCCAATATTGTAAACATATCATATCAGGGTAAGCCAGAAAAAGAAATCCGGGACAAGCCCGGACTTCCTTTCCAAATGTCAGTCACCAATTAAGTATAACTGTTTATAAAGAGGGATTTAGATTTTAATACCTGATCAATTTAATTAGACGAAGCTCAGCTGCCTGCTTCAGGGTGGCGATATACATTCCGGGCCTGAAATTATTTCCGAAACCGAATTCCTTATCTGGTGTTCCCGAGTCGGAATGGACCAACCGGCCGTTGATATCATACACTCTTAATTCAATATTTTCCTTTGAATTATCCGAGTTAATGCTTAACCTGAAGGAATTAGCGGAAGGGTTGGGCCAGGCCGTCAAACTTAACTCTGAAGCGCCCGGCTGTGTAGCAGCCTTATTGTTCGGCTTATGAATAACGATAGAACCTGCCCCCAGGATGGTGCTCGAATCAGCATTTTCCGGAGCTCCTATCTCGTTGTCATATATCACCTGGCTTGAAGACCCGTCTGCCCAGACCTTAATCCTGAACTTGTCGTAACCATCCCCGCCATTCGCATCTCCATCCATAACAATTACCAGGAATTTATGGCTACCAGATCCGTTTACAGTACCAACGCCGCGATACGTGGCTTTCTTCTCACCCGATATCACGAGGGACATGTCATCGTAAGATGAACTTTGAAAATGAAAATCACCTTCCTGGAACTGTACGTTGGTGTTTCCTTTGAGTTCGCCGTTAGCATTCTTCTTGTATTGGGAAACCAATCCGAAGTTGAGCGTCCCTTCAGAGGTCGTGCCCACCAAAGCTCCAAGCGGGGAATATATCCATCCACCACCGGTGACAAACCCCCCGTCCGGGTCAAAGATGACCAGATAGGAGTCATGGAAAATTTCGGTATCATCACCGCATTCATCAGTAACTACCAATTTGACAGAATAAACACCGGCCGGAATCTCGGGGGCCGTATTGTTAAATTCAATGATATTCCCGACTACAGTGCCAGATTTGGAATAGTCGAAATTGATATTGTCACTGCTAAAATACCAGGTAGCCGCAACAGGCGTAAACCCGCTATATGTAGCGTAAAGGTCAACGTCAGATCCGAATTGAATAGGATCCACAGGAGACGAAATGGTCACATTAACATCGCATCCCTCACCTGGTACACAGTCAACATTAACC
>JBFKFP010000177.1:0-5490 GCA_041618535.1 Flavobacteriaceae bacterium | reverse complement strand
TCTACGTTCCGGAAAATAAAAAAACCCACTTATTTGAGTGGGTTTTGTGAGTTAAGTGGTACCTCCAGGATTAGTTCGCTTCGCTCATGTTCCTTTGGCCCCAATTCAGAGAACACAAACCCACTGGTTCGTGGCAGTTTTTAAGACCAGGATTCAATGCATTTCATGCATTGTTCCTTTGGTCCCAATTCAGAGAACACAAACCCACCGCCTGTCGGCGGGTGTTTTTTTATTCTCGGTCCCTTAAAAATGTAAACATTTTACAGGCCCAAAAACAAAAAACCCACTCAACTGAGTGGGTTTGTGTTCATTGTGGTACCTCCAGGAATCGAACCAGGGACACACGGATTTTCAGTCCGTTGCTCTACCAACTGAGCTAAGGTACCTCGCATGAAGCGGATGCAAATATATAGGCAATTTTACATTCCTCAAAGCAAAACTCTTAAAAATTGGTTTTGTAAATTTACCGCTTTACAGCACCTATGAATTTAATAATTGATGTTGGAAATACCAAGGCGAAAATCGCGATTTTCAGCAAAAATCGATTGCTCAGAAAAGACAGTGTAAACCACAGGAACCTGAATTCAACTATTAAAGACTGGTTGAAGCGATATAACAACCTGAAGAAGGTCATTATCGCATCTGTAGGCCCTGTTCGTGACGATGAGTTCTCCTTTTTGCCCGATTCATTGAGAAAGGTGATATTGACCTCAGAAACCCCCTTGCCATTTAAAAACCGATATAAAACCCCGAAGACCCTGGGAGATGACCGTATAGCCCTCATAGCTGCGGCGGCACTTCATTATCCCGGTGAAAATGTGCTGGTCATCGACGCTGGTAGCTGTATTACCTTCGATTTCAAAAATAACAGGGATGAATATCTGGGTGGTGCAATTTCGCCCGGGATAAGGCTTCGTTATCACGCTCTTAATAATTTTACGGCCAACTTACCGTTATTAGAAGCAAAACTGCCCAAAAAAATCATAGGAAACTCAACAGACGCTTCTATTCATTCAGGGGTGATGAATGGTATTGTTAAGGAATTAGACGGTGTGATAGACGCATACAGGGAAAATTATCCGGATTTAACAGTTATTTTAACAGGAGGGGATGCCAAAACCTTGTCTAAGCGATTAAAAAATAGCATATTTGCCAACCCGAATTTCCTATTGATAGGATTAAACGATATTTTAGAATTCAACACCTGAGCATGTTAAAAAAACTGCCCATCATTCTGGCATTGGTTTGCACGTCGGGGATGCTTGCACAGCAAGGAACCTCATCACCTTATTCCTTTTACGGAATTGGTAGTCTGAAATTCAAGGGGACCGTAGAGAACAGGAGTATGGGCGGCCTTAGCGTTTACGCAGACAGTATCCATATCAATGTCAGGAATCCTGCCAGTTTCACTGGCAATAATCTTCAGGTTGGGCCATTTAATAACGAAAGCCGCCCTGTAACGTTTACCGTCGGAGGTGAGTTTAGTTCTAATAATTTAAAGACCAGCGGGGAGTCTGCCGAGGCCAGTACAACAACTTTTGATTACCTGGCCCTATCTTTCCCGGTCGGTAAATTCGGAGTTGGCTTCGGGTTGTTGCCATATAGTTCGGTTGGATACAAACTGGATTCAAATACCGATATCGACGGCGAACCCAGCCTTGATAATCGTTATTCGGGTTCGGGAGGAGTTAACCGAGCTTTTCTCAGTGTAGCCTATCAGTTCAATAAGGATCTAAGTTTTGGTATCGAATCCAGTTATAATTTTGGAAAGATCACCAACAGCCTTATCGATTTTGTGTACGATGATGAAGGCAATTTGCTTCAATATCAAAGCAAGGAGACGAATGAGTCCGACCTGAGCGGGATCCGCCTGAACTTTGGTTTGCGCTATTCGCCGATGATAAAGGAAAGGCTTCAATTGATGCTTGCTGCAACCTATGCTCCAAAAACCAATATTACATCTAATAATTCCAGGCTTTTCCAAACCATAGTGATCAACCCGCTTAATGGACAGGAAGGCGTGGTAAACGAAATAGAAGCTGATCTTGCTGGAAACAATCTTGAGAAAACGACTTTAACTTTGCCAGCCAAAACCGCTTTTGGTGCGGGAATTGGGAGGCCAAGAAAGTGGTTTTTAGGGGCAGAATACAGCCTTTTACAAACAAGTCAGTTCTCAAATAGGATTTTTGATATAGAAAATGCTACCTTTGAAAATGCGTCCACGTTTACTTTGGGCGGCTTTTTTATTCCCCAATACACCTCATTCAGTAAATATTGGAAAAGGGTGGTCTACCGTGCTGGAATAAGGTTTGAAAATACCGGATTAAAGATAAACGATGAGACCATTAATGAGTTTGGCATATCTTTTGGAGTTGGATTACCGGTTGGCCGATTATTCTCCAACGCGAACCTTGGAGTGGAAATCGGACGGCGAGGAACCACAAATGCAGGCTTAGTTCAGGAAAACTTTGTAAATTTCGAGCTGAGTTTATCGCTGAACGATAGATGGTTTGTGAAACGAAAATTTAACTAACACATTAAAATTTGAATTATGAAGATGAAAATTACAGTATTGTTGGCAGTCCTGGCACTGACATTCAATATCGGTTTTTCGCAGAGCAATGAGGAAGATATGAATACGCTTTCCATCTTCGTTGAGTATGCGAAAGCCAAGAACTACGACGCCGCATATACGCCATGGATGGAGCTGAGAAAGCGCAACCCGAAATTTAACAGGGCTATCTACAAGTACGGTGAGGATATACTGGAAGATAAGATAAAAAAATCATCTGGTGCCGAAAAGGTAGCTTACATCAATGACCTGGTCAAGTTATGGGATGAGCGCAGCACTCATTTCGCTAGTAAAACACCGAAAGGGGAGTATTTGGCCAAAGCTTGTCAGTTAAAGTATGATTACAGGAAAGAATTAAATCTCTCTGATGCCCAATTGTATGAATGTTTTGACCAGGCATATCAGACAGGTAAGGAGTCCTTTACAAACCCAAAAAGCCTTTACACTTACTTCTCTTTGATGGTTGACCTTTATGATGCCGGACAGAGACCAGCCCAGGCTCTTTTTGACAAGTATGATGATGTGGTAGAAAAGGTAGAGGAAGAGGTGAAGAACTATTCCGAATCACTTAATGAACTGGCTGCTAAAGAAGAGGCTGGAACCCCTCTTACAAAGAAGGATGCGAACTATAAGAAATATTACGAAAGCTATCTTGAAGCGTATGATAAGATTTCAGGTAGTATAGATACCAAATTGGGAGATCGTGCCAACTGTGCAACTTTGATCCCGCTTTATACCAAAGACTTCGATTCGAATCAAACCAATGCATTGTGGTTACAGCGAGCTGCAGGAAGAATGTCTTCAAAGGATTGTACAGACGATCCCTTATTCTTCAAATTGGTTAATGCCTATCACAATTTGAGCCCTTCCGCTAATTCTGCATACTATCTGGGGATTTTGAAGGATAAAGAAGGAAATACCAATGAAGCGCTTTCATTTTATGAGCAGGCGCTTAGCCTCGAAAGCGATGCGTTCAAGAAATCGAAACTGCTTGAGCGAATAGGTGATAAACTTAAAGCAAAAGGTAACTACGGAAGCGCCCGTAATTATTATTCACAGGCCTTGAAGCTGAATTCATCTAACGGACGTCCGCATTTGAAAATAGCCCAGATGTATGCCAGTTCCGCACCAAGCTGTGGAGAGGATAACTTCTCAAAGCGGGCAGTATTCTGGCTGGCTGCAGATGAGGCATCGAAAGCCGGAAGAGTTGATCCCAACCTGAGGAAATCGGCCTCTCAGACAGCGGCTAACTACAGGGCAAAGGCTCCTCAAAGAGCAGAGATATTTTCTTCTATGAGGGCTGGCGAAACCATAAACGTAGGCTGTTGGATTAACCGCTCAGTAAAGGTTCCGAGTTTGTAATGCTCAGGCTGAACCATATAAAAGACATCAAAGTCATGGCTATAGCTGTGACTTTGTTTTTTTCATGTAAAAATAATTTCAAGGAGGTTCAGAATATTGGCATACTGACGAATGAGCCCCTGACGGTTGCCGAGAATATACATACAAAGTATACCGATACATCCGGTCTGAAATCAATTCTAAAGAGCCCGAAAATGCTCAATTACTCAAATCGTGATTTCGCCTATTATGAATTTCCCGAAGGTGTAGACCTTATTCTTTTTGATGACGACAAAAACCAAAGTCATGTCATTGCCGATTATGCCATCGTTTATGAGGAGACAGACCTGATTGATCTCCGCGGGAATGTTGTACTCGATACCCACAACAGGGATACCCTGTATGCGGAACAGCTGTATTATGATCAGGAGAGGCAATGGCTGTTTACCAACAAGCCTGTAAGATTCCGAACCAAGGACCAGCTTATAGATGGCCACGGTTTTGATTCCGACAGGAATTTCAATAAAGCCAGGGTTCTTGAGGTGAGCGGCATCGTTTTCCTTAGTGAATAATTATTATCTTTACTTAAATTCGAGCCGAATGAAAGTTCTGAAATTCATGCAGTACGTTTATTTGATCTTCTTCGCTCTGTTCCTTTATGATGCACTCAGCAACTGGAATGTCGACAGCGGAAGAGCTTATATGTCACTCTTTTTTGCGGCGCTTGCCCTTTTTATTTTCTTCTTCCGGAAACGATTCCGAAAGCGTTTTGAGGAGCGTGGTAAACTCTGACTATGATCACTCAAATCAGCATAATTATTATATGCCTAATCTTTTCTGCCTTTTTCTCAGGGATGGAGATAGCCTATGTGTCCTCCAACAAGATCCATATTGAACTGGAGAAAAAGCAGGCGGGAGTGATGGCCATCCTCTTGAGGCGAATTACGGCCAAGCCGTCAAAATTTATTGCTACCATGCTCATAGGCAACAATATTGCCCTTGTGATCTATGGTTTTTTTATGGGTGATCTGCTGGTAAACTGGTTTACCTCTTTCCTGCCTACTTCCAGCGGCCTGCTCAATTACTTACTCACGGATTTGAGTTTACTCACACAAACGGTTATCTCAACCCTGATCATCCTTCTGACCGCGGAATTCCTTCCTAAGGTATTTTTCCAGATCTACTCCAATACACTTATTAAATTTTTTGCCCTGCCGGCATATCTCTTTTATTTACTGTTCTCATTGATCTCAGATTTTGTGATCTGGATTTCCGACCTGGTACTCAAGATGTTTTTCAAGACAACAGGCGATAATATTCAATTGGCATTTACAAAGGTCGAGCTCGGACACTATATAAGCGAGCAGATGGAATCTGTAGAGGAACATCAGGAGGTTGACAACGAGATTCAATTGTTTCGAAATGCGCTCGAATTCTCAGGAGTCAAAGCGCGTGAGGTAATGATTCCTCGTACAGAACTCGTTGCCGTTGAGATATATGAGAGCGTCAGGGTGCTCACAGAGATGTTTACCTCTACCGGCTATTCCAAGATCCTGGTATATCGGGAAACTTACGAT
>JBFKFP010000176.1:0-5524 GCA_041618535.1 Flavobacteriaceae bacterium | reverse complement strand
TCGCGCAGCCTGTCGATCTGCAGCTCATTATATTCGCCGATCTGAATCATTTTATGCAATAAATTCGTTTGTTTATCTGAGGTAAACCTCTTCTTTTCCGTAATGTTTAACCAGCAGATAATAAATTACCGCCCTGTATTTCATCCGATTGGTCCGGCCGTATTGTTCTAGCATTCTGTTAATAGGTCCGTCAAGGTCCTCATCAGGGTCCACACCCAGTTTTCCAAGCAGGAATCTTTCCTTAACATGTTCAATCTCGCTTTCTTCAGAACTTGAAATATTTCCAGAATCCCGGTTGTAGATAGATGGACCCAGCCCAATGGTAATCTTCTTCAATAAATCCATGTCCGGATCAAGGTTAAATTTATCACTGAGGTCGGCGCTATATTTCAGAATTAGTTTTTCTCGCTGATTCATTCGGTCTTATTTTACAAAATTGAAATACTCCAGCAATACTGAATCATTCAATTCCCTTGGTGTGAAAATTTCCAAAAGCCGGGGACGATCGCTGTTTTCGTAGAACGAAGTTAACATTTTATCCAGTTCCTCCATATTTCCGGCAGATAAATAATCAAACTTGAAAAGCTCACATAATGGTTTGGCATTCAGATCGTGAACGGTTTCGAAATAACGATCAAAATTCTCTGTGTTCTTATGGCCCGGAAGGATTCTAAAGATCCCTCCTCCGCCATTATTTATAACGATAATACGGAAGGATTTCGGGATATACGAATTCCACAGGGCGTTGCTATCATAGAAAAAACTCAGGTCGCCCGTAATGAACACGCATGGAACATCACTCGCAACAGCGGCGCCCGTCGCGGTCGAGGTACTCCCGTCTATTCCTGATGTTCCGCGGTTGCAGAATACATTTAATGTCGGTTTGACGTCAAACAGCTGGGTATACCTGATTGCCGAACTATTGCCCACCTGTAACATGCTGTTGTCCGGTATACTTCGGAGCAGACGGTCAAAAACCTTGAAATCGGTGAAAGGAATGAGATCGAGATATTTATCGTGCATTTCAGCGCGGTGCTCTTTTACCTTACTCCACTTCAATTTGTAATTACTCGTCTTTTTCGATACCAGGGGGATAAAGTTTTTAAGAAATTCGTCCGGACTAAACGGCAGATGCTGATTAAGGACGAAATAGGTGTCGAGGGCTTTGTTTTTACCTATATGCCAATGTTGACGGGGTCTGTATTTACGAAGGAACGCTTTCACTTTCTTGGAAACCACCATCCCTCCCATAGTAAGAAGGATCTCTGGCTGTAACGCCTCGAAATCAATTTCATCCAAGGGAGCAATGATCTTATCTATCCCAGGAAAGAACTCCGGATGGTGCGTATTGGAATTTGTTTCCGTAAAAACCAGGACGCTCTGGTCCTCGGCCAGGGCTCGCAACCATTCCGAACTTATATCTCCGGGTCGGGCAGTTCCTATTAAAACCATTTTCCTGTCTGCTGCGCTCCAATCCTCTGCCAGTTCATAACACTGTTTTAAATCGATCTGAGGATCATCCTGCACGGCAACAACATCGATCTCAGGTATGGTGTAGGCATCTGCTGTTTCATAGAGGGGTTCGGCAAACGGAACGTTTAGATGAACCGGGCCCATCCTGGTAGAAGCTGTCGTTATAGCCTGACGGATCCATTGAATGTTCTGCTCTTCAATGGACTTTCTTATCCCGATAAATCGTTCTAACCGGTTTTCAATAGATTTAATGATCATGGGTTCCTCCTCCTCTTCCCTCAAAGGATCGATATCCTCCCTTAGGTTCGCATTAAACAGAACATGGGATCCAAAAACGTCTTTCTGATCTATGGTCTGACCGTCACCTATGCCGATAAGGTGCTCAGGGCGGTCTGCCGATAAAACAACAAGCGGGATATTACTATGATAAGCCTCAGCCACTGCCGGAAAATAATTAAGAAGAGCACTGCCCGATGTACAAACCAGGATGACAGGTTTCTGCAATTGCTGGGCCAGTCCCAAAGCAAAAAAGCCCGCAGACCGTTCATCAACTATGCTGTAGCATTTAAAAAATTCGTTCTGCGTAAATCCTATGGTAAGAGGTGCATTCCGGCTTCCGGGAGAGATGACAACACGGTCAAGGCCCTGCAATTGAGCGATGCGTATAACGGCCTGGGCCAATGGGATTTTAGGAAGATTTTTCACTCATGCAAAGGTATTACTCTGGCGATGAAAAACCAATGACCTTAACCATTGTTTTAGATTTTTCAACCGTTTCAACCCATTCGCTGTCAGGGTCCGATTCAGCCGTGATACCACCCCCTACATAGACCCTGGCATGGTTTTCCAGAAGTTGCATACACCTTAGATTTACAAACAGGTTCGCTGAACGGGCACCTTTCATGTTCAGTTCACCAAGAAAACCGGTGTAATATTCCCGATCATAACCTTCTTCAGCCAGGATGAACTCACGGGCGAGGTCCTTGGGAGTTCCGCAAACGGCCGGGGTGGGGTGAATCACCATTAAGATATCTGCTAAATTGGTGTGGTTTTCCAGGAGTTCAGCCTGTATCCCGGTTTTTAAGTGCATGACCGATCCTGCGCGAACGCTCTCAACCTCAGACTTTAAAATATCCCTGACATAGGGTCTTAACTCCTCAACCAGGTAGTCTGTAACATACTTCTGTTCCTTCAGCTCTTTTTCGGTCCAGCTCTCAACCTCCTCGTCCAATAACCATTTGGTTCCCGCAAGAGAAACCGTGGTCAATTTATTCCGATCAACATTGATCAGTTGTTCCGGACTCGCTCCCAACCAGGTACCCACCTTAGGATGATAAAATAAATAAGTCATTGTATCGGGGTATTGACTCAACATTTGCCTGAAAAGGGAAATGGCGGTCGCCTCGCATTTCAAATCTATCGGCCGGGATAAGACCACTTTTTGCAGTTCTGAATTTACGATGGCATCCCTGGCTTTCCGGACAAGTTTCTTGTAACGGTTGGATTCGGTGGCAGTGTATTCAATAATGCTCTCAGACAATGACTCAACTGGTTCCGGATTTGCCTTTATCGGAAAAGACCTGATGTAAGATTCACTCTTTGGAATTAAAATCCATTCTTCCCGAGGACTGAAGGGAGCAAAGACAAATCCACTGTCAAGTGAAGAGGACAATGTATACCGTTTATCGTCATTCTGGATCAATGCATTGACCTTATCAGTACCGGGAATATGATAGGTCACAAATGCCCGGGCATTATTGATACTATTCTGAATTTCGGTATAAAATGAGTCCTCTGTCATAACCTAATTCGACCGCGGAAGTGTGATTGTTGACAGGCGGCATAGCGACACCAGGTTATCATGCTCATCGGTTATCCGTATATCCAGTAATTGGGTGGTTTTTCCTTTATGTATAAATGTAGCCCTTGCATAAACATAACCTGAGCGAACACTTTTGAGATGATTTGCGGTTATCTCGATGCCTCTGACAAAAAATTCTTCCGTATCGATAAACATATGAGCCGCGAAACTACCTACGCTCTCTGCGAGGGCTGCAGTTGCGCCGCCATGAAGGATACCATCCGGTTGATGAACCCTGCTGTTCACCGGCATCCTGGCCACAAGAAAATCCTCTCCAAAATCGACCATTTCGATCTCCAGGGTTTCCATCAATGTATTTTTACAAACGTCATTGGCTTTTTTAAGCCTCTGCTCACGGGACATATTCATCTTAAAGAACTTTATCGTGCAAAAATACAAAATCCTAAATCCACAATAAAAGTCTCTGCGGCCAATAAAAATATTCTTTCTGCAGACCTTTAAAAAAAGAGGAGGCCGAATAAATCGGCCTCCTCCTTACTAAACTGCTATTAAACAATTTTCTAGCGTTTATTGTTCGAAGAAATGATCTGTTTCATTTCGACGCCTCTATTGGTTCTAAATTTCACAAATAGCATTTGATCTTTAAACTTAGAAAGGTCGAATTCAACTGCACCATTTGCCTTCGTGCTATAAGGAACATAAATTTCCTCAACAACAAAGCCTTTAATGTCATAGACCTCAATCTTAACATCGGTGTCATAGTTGAATGAATAAGCGATATTCACTTTTTCATCAAATGGTACCGGATAAGCCTTGAAATCAACTCCTGAGGTTTCCTCCAGTGCCGCAGTCTGGTCTGGGCAAACTTCAATTTCCCCACCACCTGTGTACGTACCTTCACAACCATCAGGTTTAGAACATTCACAAATTATCTCACAGGTCACTGCATGAGCAATAACATATAATGGACCTGAAGCTTCAAACGGACCGAAGGTGTAGACACAGGCATCATTAACCATAACTTCACTGGCCACGAAGGTATACTGACCAGGAGCCACAGTCTCTTCACCATTATTGTCAATTGGATACGGACCGCATCCGATATAGACATGTGCCTCGGTCATTTCATATGCATCATCCATGATGTAAGTCACAGTTATCATTCCGTCGAAATAATCGATAATAACATCACCTACGTCAGTTCCCTTATTAGGATCACAGAAGAAGTCATCGGCATTCGCATTACCCTGACCGGCACCGGCGAGAAGGTCTAACGTATAAGAATTGTCTTCCTGTACAAGGTTAGTCCAACCCCATCGTGAGAAGTCAGGAATGAAGCACTGCGCAACATCTTTCTGGTATCCGAACGCGGTTTCACATTCGTCTATCAGGTTTATCGAGCGTGAATACTCAACCTTGGTGAAGGCGTAGTTATCACACGCGTCATATACTTCGAATTCGTAAGTCGCATACTCGAAACAACCGTCAGAGGTATAGGTAGGATAACCTGTAACTGAACCATCAGGATCGCAATTATCGGTATAATTGGCGGTCAATGATTCCGGGAAGGCCTCATCACAACCTAACTCAACATTTTCGAGAGTCTCGAAGACCGGTGATTCTGTGTCATTCACCGTAATGGTCTGGGATACAGTTGATATGTTTCCGCAACCATCGTCAAATGTCCAGGTCCTGATAATGGTTTCCGGACAAGTCTGTCCGTCACTAACATCATTAGGTACACCCTCAATTTCACCCTGACAATCGTCAACAGCTTTAAGGCCTGCAGCAGGTGGTACATCCTCAGGACACTGTACCGCTACATCTGCAGGAGCATCTGGCGGAACTGGTGCTGTTGTATCCTCGACAGTAATGCTCTGACTTACCGTTCCACTTTCATTACCTGAGCAGTCTACTGCTTTCCAGGTTACTGTCGTGGTGTATGAGCAATCGTCACCTGTTGTTTCAACGGAAACTTCTACAACATCAGGTTCATCATCACAGTTATCTGTTGCTGTCGGCGGAGTGAATACCATGTCAGCGGGACATTCCAATGTAGCATTCGCACCTGGATCTCCGATTGATGGTGGTGTTGTATCCTTAATGGTAATGATCTGTACACACTCACTGAAGTTTCCGGCACAGTCGGTTGCACGCCATGTACGCTCTATCACGCCAAGACCACAATTATCCAGCTGACCGCTGTCAGTAAAGGTAACGGCCGGACTG
>JBFKFP010000175.1:0-5546 GCA_041618535.1 Flavobacteriaceae bacterium | reverse complement strand
TATGTCAATGATGCTTTTGGAACAGCTCACCGCGCTCATGCTTCTACTGCAACCATTTCCAGGTTTTTTAGTGGGCGGAAATGTTTTGGGACATTATTGGCCCAGGAAATAAAGAGCATCAAAACCGTCATGGAAAGCGGTGAGAAACCTGTTACTGCTATTCTTGGCGGGGCAAAAGTATCATCCAAAATCACCATTATAGATAATATCCTTGATAAAATTGACCACCTGATAATAGGGGGCGGAATGACCTTTACCTTTGTCAAGGCGCTTGGTGGTGAGATAGGGAATTCCCTTGTAGAGGAGGACAAACTTGATTTGGCCCTTGAAATTCTCAAGACAGCCAAGGAAAAACAAGTTCAGGTTCATTTACCAAAGGATACGGTTATCGCCAACGCGTTCAGCAATGATGCGGAACAGAGGATATGTCCTGTGAACAATATACCCGACGGATGGATGGGACTGGACGCAGGGCCAGAAACCATATCTTATTTTTCAGAGATCATTGCATTATCCAAAACTATTTTATGGAATGGACCAGTAGGGGTCTTTGAGATGGATTCTTTTGCGAAGGGTACGATTGCAATTGGCGAGGCCATTGCGAAGGCCACGAAAAAGGGAAGCTTCTCGCTGGTGGGCGGAGGCGATTCGGTAGCTGCAGTGAAGCAATTCGGTTTTGAGGACAAGGTGAGTTATGTAAGTACCGGAGGAGGAGCAATGCTGGAAAGTCTGGAAGGGAAAACTCTTCCCGGAATAGCAGCTATCCTTGAAGACTAGCACTGTTAAAAATTTTCAGGAACACTCAAAAAATACGAATTTAGCTTGCTTTGCGTTCTTTAAACTCAAACAACTAACATGAAATTAAAAGTAATTTTGGCGATACTTATTGTCCAGCTTGGCTATTCCCAGGTCAAGGACAGTCTTGATAAGACACTCCCTTCGTCAAAATCACTTGAGCAGCTTGACGGCATGGTTCAGCAGGTAAAAGTTGTACCTCCTGAGGATTCTTTATCGGTCAGGTCACTTGAGGACCTTCCGATGGCGGCTGAAATGGATCAGAAATGGCTGGAAGAACTCTACAGCAACACCTTGTTCGACACCATTTATAAGTCGGTTCGGGAAATGAGTTATGAAGAGGTTGACTATCCTGAACTGCCTACGGACACTCTTAAGAAGAGATTGGCAGAACTGGACGCGAGAACCCCGTTCAATATTGAATACAACCCATCTTTAGAGAGTGTTATTAAGAATTATCTGAAAAACAGGAGGGAATCGCTGGAAAAATTGATGACCCTGAGCGCGTTTTATTTCCCGATGTTCGAAAAGGAGCTGGACAAAAACAACATCCCCCTGGAAATCAAATACCTGGCGATAGTTGAATCTGCACTTAAGCCGAGAGCAAAGTCAAGGGTGGGAGCAACCGGCCTCTGGCAATTTATGTTTACTACTGGTAAGCAATTCGGGTTGGACGTTAGCAGCTACGTTGATGAAAGGAGCGATCCCTTGAGGTCTACAGAGGCGGCGGGGAAATATCTGGCCAGCCTTTACAGGATATTTGGTGACTGGGATCTTGCCCTGGCGGCCTATAATTCTGGCCCCGGAAATGTCACCAAGGCCATAAGGCGTTCAGGCGGATATAAGAATTACTGGAATATTAGGGGTTATCTGCCCAGAGAGACAGCAGGATATCTGCCGGCATTTCTTGCAACCATGTATATTTTTGAATATGCAGCCGAACATGGCTTCTCGCCTCAGAAACCGGTGGTTAATTACATTGAGACGGATACAGTTCATGTCAAGCAGATGATCTCACTCGACCAGGTGTCCGAGCTTACAGGGATCAATATCGAGGAGTTACAATTCCTTAATCCCTCGTACAAGCTGGATATTATCCCTGTTGTTAAAGGGGAGGCCTATGCCCTGCGATTGCCTGTGCAGAAGGTCGGACTTTTTGTCAATAATGAAGAAGCTATTTACGCTTTTG
The DNA here is from genome assembly GCA_041618535.1 of Flavobacteriaceae bacterium. Lineage (GTDB taxonomy): Bacteria > Bacteroidota > Bacteroidia > Flavobacteriales > Flavobacteriaceae > SHLJ01. The sequence goes on along the minus strand of JBFKFP010000175.1, from coordinate 3,562 downwards.
CCAAGGAAGAGTTCAGCAAGCGTGAAAAACCATTGCCTCAATTATTCAATTCAGACGATAAGGTTACATACAGGGTCAAGTCTGGAGATTATCTGGGAAGGATTGCGCGGATTTACGGTGTTAGGGTAAGCCAGATTAAAAGATGGAATGGTTTGAGATCGAACAATATCAGGATTGGTCAAAGACTGACCATTTATCCCAGGACGCCCAATACCCAGGTAGCTTCTCAGAACCAACCAAAGGCTGATAAACAGAAAGCAGTTAATCCCAATGCTAAAACCTATGAAGTTAAAGAAGGGGACTCCTTGTGGAGCATTTCTCAAAAATTTCCCGGAGTTTCTGTTGAAAATATTCGAGATTGGAACGGTATTAGCGGGAATAAATTGAAACCTGGCATGGTGCTGATCGTTTCCCAATAATTTTTAAAAAATTTAATTGATTCATGAAAAAAGCACTCTACTTGTTATTATCTGTCCTGATCACCTTCTCATTCAAGTCATGCGATTCAAGTAAGAATGGCGTACGAATTGTTCCGGAATCTTCCGGAAACATCAATAGCCTGTCTGTTGTTGTCAACAATGAATACTGGGAAGGTGCAGTTGGTGAGGCGATAAGAGAAATCCTGGCGACCCCGGTTTACGGGCTTCCCCAGGAGGAACCTCTTTTTACAATGCGACAGATGCCTCCAAAGGTGTTCACAGATTTCGCTACAAGGAACCGTACTGTACTTAAAATTGAAAAAAGTGATCAAGCAGATACCAAGTTCATAAAAGACGCCCTGGCCAGGCCGCAGATCCTGGTCTTGATCACCGGCGGTACCAGTCAGGAGATCATAGATCAACTCCATGCCAATTCCGACAGGATAATATCGGCATTCAGAAATGCTGAGATAAATGAGAATCAGCGGCGGATAAGGAAATCCTTGCATAAAGGCAGCAGCATTGAAGAAACTTTGGGATTAACGATAGATTTTCCATCGGCATATCGAATAGCCAAAGAGGACAACGGGTTCTTCTGGATTAGAAAGGACATCAAAACCGGGACGATGAACCTCATGCTTTTTGAATTACCCTTAAACGCTATTTCTGAAGGTGATGACGCGATAAATGATGTGATAAGAGTGAGAGATTCCATCGGAAGGGTTCATATTCCAGGCCCGATTGAAGGCTCATACATGATTACGGAAGACTCGTATACTCCATTTTTTTCTGATGCTATAATAGACAATAAACCAGCAAAAGTGACGCGCAGTACCTGGGAGGTTAAAAATGCATTTATGGCAGGCCCCTTTATAAACTATATCATAGAAGACAAGATCAATGACCGCCTGGTGGTTGCCGAAGGTTTTACGTTTGCTCCTTCAATAGAAAAGCGCAATCATATGTTTGAGCTGGAAGCCATTATTAAGTCTATCGAGATCAAATAAAAAACCAACGCAAGCTGCGTTGGTTGATCAATATTTTTAAATCAAAACCCTATTCGGTCTCGTTCTTTTCTTCCGGTTCTTCCTTGCTGGCATCTTTGAATTCTTTGATACCGCTGCCGAGACCACGCATTAATTCAGGTATCTTCTTACCTCCGAAAAGCAATAAGACCACAACAACAATCAACACGATTTGCCAGGGGCCCAATGCTAGAAATATAGACGAAAACATCATATTTAGATTGTTTGAACCACAAAGTTAATAATTAAACTCAAATAAATCCGTTAATCAGAAAAGTTTAGCAAGCCCTATTGAACGAGATGATTTTATTTAATTTTGCCTGAAATGGCCAAAGCAAGAAAAGACAAAAGCAGGTTTACCAGAAAGCTGCTCAACAAATATCGGCTGGTTATCCTCAACGAGGAGACCTTTGAAGAACGCTTTGCTCTGAAGTTAACCCGCTTGAATGTTTTCGTAATAGCGAGTTTAAGCGGTATTCTTTTGGTCTTCGGCACAATTTTTCTAATTGCCTTTACCCCTTTAAGAGAGTACATTCCCGGATATTCTTCTACGGCACTAAAAAGACAGGCCACAGAACTTCATTTCAAAACAGATTCGCTTCAACAGGTGATCGCCATGAATGCGCAATATTATGAATCGATCAGGCGGGTCCTTACAGGCGATATCTCCCAGGTTGAGTTTAATAAGGATTCCATCATTCGTGCAGCGGAAGACGACCTGGATGAAAGTAGCCTCAACCCCTCCAGGGAGGACTCCCTGCTGAGGGAAAGAGTTGATAAAGAAGATAAGTACAGCCTTTTCGAGTCGGCTACCACCAAAGTCAACTTTGTACTATTCCCCCCTGTGACAGGGACCATCAGCGAATCATATGATCCTGAGAAAAAACATTATGCGGTTGATATAGTTGTTCCGAAGGATACTCCGGTTAAATCGGTTGCCGACGGAATTGTTATCTTTTCTGAATGGACATCTCAAACCGGTTATGTGATGCTGATTGATCACAGCGATGGGTTGCTCTCGGTATATAAGCACAATTCCTCCCTGACCAGGGAGCAAGGCGATCTTGTTAAAGCAGGGGAAGTTATTGCCATCTCCGGAAATGCCGGCAAGTTTACTACGGGACCACACCTCCACTTCGAATTATGGAGTGACGGTTATCCGGTAAACCCCACAACGTTTATCGATTTCGAATAATAATCAAAAGCTTGTATGAAATCATTTAAAGCGCTGATTGCCAAACCATTCGCTAAAAGGATAAAGAGTAAAATTGACAAGTGGGCAAGTAAACCTGTAGAAACTCAAGATGCCCAATTCACCTCTCTTGTTGAAAAGGCCCGGAACACCGTCTTTGGGCAGGATCATGATTTCAAGTCGATCAGGAATCACAGCGATTTTACAGCTCGCGTTCCTATAAGGGATTATGAGGCTTTGCGCCCATACATAGATCGTGTAGTTAACGGGGAGTCCGGAATTATCTGGCCAGGAAAACCGATCTACTTCGCAAAGACCTCGGGAACCACTTCTGGAGCAAAATACATTCCCATTACGGCTGAAAGCATGCCTTATCATATAGAAGCAGCAAGAAATGCCATCTTATGTTATATAGCGGAAACAGGTGAAACAGCCTTCGTTGATGGTAAAATGATCTTTCTGCAGGGCAGCCCCGTCCTGAAAGAAAAAAACGGGATCAAGGTAGGAAGGCTCTCAGGAATAGTTGCACACTATGTTCCAAAATACCTTCAGAAGAACAGGCTGCCCAGTTGGGAGACCAACTGTATAGATGACTGGGAGGCTAAAGTGGAAGCCATTGTTGACGAAACTATAGAAAAGAACATGACGGTAATAAGTGGGATACCTTCCTGGGTTCAGATGTATTTTGAAAAGCTTTTAGAGAGGGCTGACAAACCTGTTGGCGAAATTTTCAAGGATTTTCAGCTTTTCATTTATGGCGGGGTTAACTATGAGCCATATCGACTGAAATTCGAAGCTCTTATCGGGAGAAAAGTGGAAGGTATTGAGTTATTTCCGGCCAGTGAAGGATTTTTTGCTTTCCAGGATAAAAGGGATGAAAAGGGGATGTTGCTTTTACTCAACTCAGGAATCTTCTATGAGTTTGT
>JBFKFP010000174.1:0-5610 GCA_041618535.1 Flavobacteriaceae bacterium | reverse complement strand
TTCAGTGAAGCTTTGAATTTTTTATCAGACTCCGTTTCGTCCTCCACCCTGGATACTTGGGAAAAAACCGTATTAAAGCAACGACTTTATGCCTACAAGGGAGACTACGATCTGGCCTGGCAATATCAGGAACAGTTAAAACCCTTGCATACAGAGGGATATTACTTTAATAAGGCATGGCTCTATTCCTTTATGGGCGATGATGAGAACACTTACAAAATCCTTGGTCATCCCGATTTCAATCCGGACAGGGGTCAAAAGGTATTCTTCTTTGCTAATCTAGGTAACAGGGATTCATTATACCATTACCTGAATCAGATCGCAAATGACTTTTATTTTATGAGACGGTGGGAGGATTTGATAATTATTAATGGAAAAGATGAAATAGACCCATATAGAAATGACTCTCTATATACTGAAATATTAAGACAAAACTACTTTCCTCTAAATACATACGAAAAATGATTGATTGAGAATTTTATAGAAAATGAAAAACCTCAACAAAGCTCGGGTAAACATCATGGTTTCATCCATGGATCATGCCATTGCATTCTATGTGGATACATTAGGTTTGAAACTTCTTAACCGCTACGGAAACCATTATGCTGAATTGGACGCCAATGGCTTCATGATGGCATTGCACCCTGCTAACCATAGGGTGAGTTACGGCAATAATGTATCTGTAGGCCTGGGGGTGTTCAACTTTGATGATACCGTCAAAGAACTCGAATCAAAAGGAATTGAATTTTCATTTGAAAAAGGAGGCTACATTCGCCTGGCTCATTTTAACGATCCCGATGGTAACCCGTTATTCCTTGCCGAGAACAAATGAAGTTGCCTGAAAAGAAGGTTCATGATAGCTTAAGTTCAATAAAAGATATTGTTTATAGCTCATCAATTACTGGTTAATTGTATTGATCATACATATGATTTCATTGGTAAAATTCTCATAATCACATTCAAAATTTCTGTATCTTAATGCAAATTTTCACTCCATGGCAACATATCAGTTAAAAGTAAATGGCAAAAGCCATACGGTAGAGGTTGATCCCACCACTCCCATCCTCTGGGTTTTGAGGGATCACCTGCAACTTTTGGGCACTAAGTTCGGCTGTGGGATCGCACAATGTGGCTCCTGCACCATTCATGTTGACGGCACAGCTACGCGGTCATGTCAGCTTCCTGTTTCTTCTATCGGAAGCAGCGAGATAACCACTATTGAGGGTCTGTCTGAAAAAGGTGACCACCCGGTCCAAAAAGCATGGCTGGAACATGATGTGTACCAGTGCGGCTACTGCCAGGCCGGTCAGATCATGACAGCGGCAGCCTTCCTTAAATCGAACTCCAATCCATCCGACGAGGATATAGAGGCCACAATGGCCGGCAATATTTGCCGTTGCGGTACTTATACGAGAATTAAAGCGGCCATCAAATCGGCAGCTCAGACAGACCTTTCATAATCCAAACCAAAAAATTTAGCAGATGAGTTTAGTAAAAACAACATACGGAAGACGCACATTTGTCAAGCAAATGGGATTGGCCGGAGGAGGTCTTATGATCGGGTTCAGCTGGCTGGCATCGTGTAAGGATGCAACCATTGAAGAGGCTATGGTAATGCCTGACGAATGGTTCGAAATAAATGGATTTCTGAAAATAGGCGACAACGGCATAGTTACCATCATGTCTCCTAACCCTGAGATCGGACAGAATGTAAAAACATCCATGCCAATGATAGTGGCAGAGGAGCTCGACACCGACTGGAAAGATGTGATAGTTGAACAGGCCCCCCTGAATACAGATTTATATACCCGTCAGCTTGCCGGCGGAAGCCAGTCTATCAGACAAGGCTGGGACGGCCTTCGCATGGCCGGTGCCACGGCCAGGGAAATGCTTAAATCGGCAGCGGCTCAGGCCTGGTCTGTACCGGTTGCGGAAATCACTACAGCAGCGGGAATGATCTATCACGACAACAGCGGAAAATCTGCTCATTATGGCGAGATGGCCTCAGCAGCCGCACAAATGGAAGTGCCTGAAGAGGTTGAGCTTAAAGAGACCAAAGACTACAAGATCATTGGAAGTTCTAAAAGGAATGTGGACGGACTGAAGATCGTGACGGGTCAGCCGTTGTTCGGACTTGATGTTCATAAAGAGGGCATGCTCATAGCCATGTTGATTCATCCACCGGGCTTCGGCATGAAATTTAAATCGATGGATGCCACCGCAGTAAAGAATATGCCCGGAATCAAGGATGTGTTCACCATGGAAACCTATACTGATGGAAGCAGGAAGAGCTTCGCCGATATCGCTACTTTTAATGATAAGGTGGTGATTGTTGGTGAGAGTACATGGCAGGTTATGCAGGCAAAAAAGATGCTGCAGGTAGAATGGGAAAAAGCAGGGGATGCCAGTTTTGAGATCGATATGTTCGGAAATATTATGACCACTGAATATCCGGCTGGTTTGGAAAACAGTCAGACCCACTCTATTAAAATGGCTGAAATGGCCAATAAACCTGGCAGGGTGGTGAGAAGTGACGGCAATGTAGATGCAGCCTTTAAAAAGGCAGCCAAAACAATTGAGCGCAGTTATACCTGCCCGTTCCTGGCCCACAATACCCTGGAACCAATGAATTTCTACGCCGATGTTACCGATGACCATGCTGAACTTATCGGCCCTATTCAGACTCCTGAATTCATGGAGAAAAGTGTGGCGGCCCGCCTGGGACTGACTCTTGAGCAGGTGGATATTCAGATGACCCGGATGGGCGGAGGATTCGGAAGACGTCTTTACGGGCATTTCCTTGTGGAAGCCGCCGTGATATCTCAAAAGATAAAGAACCCGGTTAAACTGGTTTATACCAGGGAAGACGATATGACCTTCGGTAATTATCGACCGGCCTATCATGTAACCTATAAAGCCGCATTGAACGAGAATAATGAAATGACCGCTTTTATGGTAAGAGCAGGCGGTATTCCTGAAAGTCCGCTGTTTGCCAATCGTTTCCCTGCCGGAGCGGTTGATAATTATCAGGCTGAAGACTGGACATTAAAGTCGAACGTTAGTGTCGGGGCATGGCGGGCACCTCGTTCCAATTTTATAGCCGGAGCCGAACAGGCATTCCTTGATGAGGTAGCCGAAATGGCCGGAAAAGACCCAATAGATTTCAGACTGGAATTATTCGATAAAGCGATCAACAACCCTGTTGGAGAACGGAACGATTATGACGCCGAGCGCTATGCAGGGGTCTTGAAACTGGTAAGGGAAAAAGCTAATTGGGGTACTTCTCAGGAAGGAGTATCGCGCGGAGTGGCGGCATATTATTGTCACAACTCCTATGTGGCCCAGGTTCTTGATATGGTGATTGAAAACGGGATGCCCAGGGTCGACAATGTGATAAGCGCTGTGGATTGCGGAATAGTCATCAATCCTGACGCAGCCACAAATATGGTGGAAGGCGGGGTGATTGACGGAATCGGGCACGCCATGTATAGTGCCCTAACATTTAAGGATGGGGTTCCGCAGGAGAGCAATTTTGATAAATACAGGCTGATACGTCATAATGAATCTCCCCGGAAGCAGGAAGTTCATTTTGTGGAAAGCGACATTAACCCAACCGGATTGGGAGAACCTCCACTTCCCCCCGTGATGGGCGCTTTGGCAAATGCCCTGTATAGAGCCACTGGAAATCGATATTATCACCAGCCTTTCATTTCCAATAAGCCATTATTGGGTTAGGAAGAGCTTATTTTTAAGTTGATGGTTGTTTTTCGTCTTGATTCATTATAATCAGAGAATTTAGATGATGAAACAACCATCGGTTTTTTATATATCCTGAACATACTCCCTTGATCATAGATGCCATAACCGTTTTCAACTTTCGGTATGTAGAAAGTACCAGCTTAATTTTCAACCTTCGGCCCTAACCTTGAAAACAGTTGGCCAAGAAGGACCAAAGATTTCTGTGCTTTACATGCAGACCCAAACCGACTTCACGAATTATCGCCTTAAGTTCATTATTACCATCCAAAAAAATTATTTACCTTTCAAATTGGATCACGCATCGGGATAAACAGGTTAAGCCTAACAAAGTTGGAAAAACTGTCAGATAACTTTCATAACATACGTTGGATAAAAAGAGGGGTTACCCTAACCATTGGCCTGGTTATCTGGCATATGCCCATTCCCTGGGACCTCTCCCCCAATGCCTGGTACCTGTTCACCATTTTCATTACCGCTATCATCGGGGTCCTGATCGATGCGCTTTCCATTTTTACAGCATCTGTTCTCGCATTGGTGGCTGTGGTCCTTCTCAGGGTCCTTCCCGCTGAAAAAGCTTTTTCGGGCTTTTCAGAGAGTTTCATTTTGCTGATTCTGGCTGCTTTTTTAGTTGCAAAAGGCGTTATAAAATCGGGGTTAGGAAGACGAATTGCCTTCCTGCTGATCCGCCGTTTCGGAAAATCCACCCTGAACCTGGGGTATTGCATTGTTGCTACAGACACCCTTCTCGGACCAGCCATTCCTAGCAATACGGCAAGATCCGGGATTCTTTATCCCATCACACATGCCCTTTCTTTAGACACAGGATCCCATCCAACACCTGAAAGCAGGAGAAAAACAGGCAGCTACCTCATGATGACCGCTATATCCGGTCATACAATTAGTTCGGCATTGTGGTTCACAGGGATGGCTGCCAACCCCGTTGGAGCGGGAATTGCCGCACAATTTGGAGTTAATATGAATTTTGGGAACTGGCTGTTTGTTGCTTCACTACCATGTCTTATTGCCCTGGTAGCGATCCCCTGGGTGTTGTACAAACTCTATCCTCCGGAAAGTAAGTTTACGCCCGAAGCTCCAAAAATGGCGAGGGATTCGCTTAGTGAGATGGGCCCTATGAGTAAAAAGGAATGGATCATGGGTATTACCTTCTTCGGTATGATAATTCTGTGGGCTTTTTCCCCGGTTCTGAACATAGACCTTGCTATTGTTGCGTTCCTCGGACTATCAATACTGATATTAGCAAATGTTTATTCCCTGGAGGATATCAGGCAAGGTGCCGGCGATGCACTGGAAACCTATGTATGGTTTGCGATTCTGTATATGATGAGCACAGCTTTGAATGACCTTGGTTTTATGAAGACCCTAGGTGCGCAAATAGCCACCTATATAAGTGGTTATAGCTGGATCACGGTTTATATCCTTCTAACGGTACTATATGTTTTGATACACTATCTCTTCGTAAGTCAGACCGCTCATTTATTAGCCTTATACGCTGTTTTTCTCCAAGTAGCGGTTAATGCCGGGGTGCCGGCTGCGCTGATGGCTTTTATGCTTTCGTTTGCCACAAATTATTTTGCGGTCATTACCCCGCAGGCCTCCAGCTCAAATGTATTATTCGCCGGTAGCGGGTATTTACCGTCAAGAGATATCTATAAACAGGGAGCCATCATTACTGTCTTGAACACTATTATATTCCTTTTTGCGACACCGTGGATCATGTGGTCGTCATCAATTTAACAACATATGAAAAACAAAGTCCAGTTAATAACTTATGTAGATCGGTTTGGATGCCAATCCCTAACGGATTTGTATGAAATGTTCAAAGGCCCACTT
>JBFKFP010000173.1:0-5629 GCA_041618535.1 Flavobacteriaceae bacterium | reverse complement strand
GGACGCTTCAAAATCTGGTAAATTCCACGCCTCGTTTTGCTCATCGGTTGTGTAATTGAAGTATTCAGCTTTTATCCCCAGGGTAAAATTCCTGTTAACATCAACATTGATCTCACCAAAAACCGAAAGCGTTTTGATGTCGTCATATACAAGACCGAATGAATTCCCGCGGGTATAATCTCGATCGTCTGTTATAATGGCAGGATTAGCCAGGTAAAGCGGCTGGTTATTAGCGGCCTTGTATTTTCCCCTTACATTATAACTCATATTGTTTGATAACTTACCCTTCAACCCGATGTAGGCATCGTACTGCCTGTCGGTTGGCTGAATCGCCAGGGTTGGCGAGACAAACGGATTTACCCGCGCCATCTCCTGGTAGGTATTCTGGTCTAAACCGCCCTCAATACCGGCGTAAGTGATTAATATCTCACTGACAAGCCTGTAGGTTGCAGAAACATTCGGATAGATGTAGAACTTGTTTCTTCCGTCTTCTGTATCATTCAAATACATCGCCCATGCACCCAGGTTGACCGTCAGGTCATCTCTCGTGATCTGGTAATTTGGCGAAACCCCAACGGTCACGTTGCCATATGAGATCTCAACCTCATCGAAATACTGGCTGTCGAAATTTCCTTTTAAATAGTCGATCTTGACCGAGGCATTCAGAATATCGTCCGTAAGCGGTATATCAAAATTTGTCGAGGCCATAAATCGGTTTTCCCCTGAATCATAGTCGTCTGCAAACCTCCTGAATCTGACTTTACCGTCATGGATCAACAAATCATCAAATTCTATCTCGCCTCCGAATTCAAAAGTGAAAAATTTGTGCTGAGGGTCGATGTCAGGCACATTGGTTTCAGAATAAAGGGATTGTGGTAAACCGTACCAGTTAAAAACCTGGTGCCGGTATCCCGCATCAACAGTCCAATTCATATCTCTTGCATTCCGCCTGTAATTAGCCAGGATCCTGCTGTCAGAGAACTTATCGTCTACGATGACACCGTCAATCCCACCCTGAGACGAACGGTGACTGACATATCCCCCAACGCTTTCGGATCTGTTGATGGCATGGTTAAGGTACAGCTCACCAAGCAGGGTGGTATAGCTACCCGCTCCAAATGACAGAAAATTATCGTAAAGATTTTCAGCCTGCCTCTTCTGCACGTCGGTAGCCTCCCCTTTAGCCGGAGTAAATGTTGAGGCCACCGGGATTGAGAAAATATTATAGATCACTTCCTTCCTCTTGGTGGTGGTTGAATCTGATATTGAAGGGGTTTCCTTCACTTTAAAGGCATCAGACACTTTCGGAGTGTAGGGCTTAACCACATTTACAACCTCCGTGTCAATACTGTCCTTTGTCTTTTCCTGCGCCCAGCTAAATATGCTAAGGGCCATGATTAAGATCAACCATTTGTGTTTGAATTGATCGCGCATATGATGATTTCGTTTTTTGATTCTGATTTAATCGTTGTCACGGGTAAGTACCGAGGAGTTTGTCCTGGCCTGTTCATTTTTGATCCGCCTTAATTCTTCACTTGCCTCATCCACCACATCTTCATATTCTGCGAAATTCTGGATCACGCTCTCCAGGATATAATTAGCCTGGTAGGCATCGCCAAGGGCGTAATAGTTCTTAGCCATAATCACCAGGCCTTTCGCAGCATAGTACCTGTAGCTGGAATAGTCTTTGGCCAGTCGTTGCACTAACTTATTTGAAGCTTCAAAATTCTCATCCTTATTTTTAAAATAAGCATTGAAATAAAGGGCTTCGGCTGCAAGTTCCCCTGAGGCAATCTTCTCTACTTCGGCATAAGCTAGCCTGGCCTTTTCCTCATCTGATGTTTCCATGGCCGAACGAGCGATTATAACATGGGCATCGCTTTCTAAATTCTTATCCACCTTAGAGGCAGACAAAACCTTTTCGGCATAATCAACTGCCTCCGAATAATCTTGCTCCCTGTAATAGGCCTTCATCAAATTCGATTGGGCGAACAGTTTGTTCTGTGGAAAATCGGCCTCTGTCTCCAGACGTTTTAAAACCGGTATGGCTGCCTTATAATCCTTGTCAAGCAGGTAGATCTCTCCAAGGCGAGTCAGCGCCGTTTCGGTATATTCATTAGCCGATCTGCCACTCACGTATTCATAATGCGGAAGTGCATTTTGTTTGAGATCAGACTTATAGTAGAGCTGGGCCAGGTAAAAATGTGCCTTAAGGGCATGAATCCCGTTCGAAAATTGGTTCAGGTAGCTGTTAAACTGACGGATGGCAGCGTTATCGTTATTCGCGAGATATTGTTTCTCGGCTGCTTCGTATGCCGTGTTGTCAAGATCTGCATCGGAAATATCGACATAATCCAATGTCCTTACCCAATCGGCATATTCACTTACACGGCCCAGGTCAACGTAGATCATCCTGGCAGAGGAAACTGCCTGCATAGCCTCCGGCGTTCCGGGATATGTGGAGGTGATATATTTAAATTTGTTCAGGGCATTTTCATTATCCCCCTGGTTGTAGTAAACCAGTCCTTGCCTGAGAATTGCCTTCGACCTCAACGAACTGCCCGCATACTCACTGTTCAATGTTTCATAACTCTTCATGGCCTTTTCGATATCATCCCTTTTTACGTAAGAATTACCCAACTCATAAAGTGCATCGTCACGAAGTCCTGAACGCTCAAAACCTGAAACAAATGCTTCCAGTTCCTTAATTTTCTTGTCCTCCTGACCGAGATATCCATAACTGATCGCCCTCTGAAAAAATGCATAATCCCTCTCGATCTGATCATAATCCAGAGCCTTTGAATAGGCATTGATCGCTGAACGGTAATCGGTTGAGACGAAATAGCTGTCAGCCAGCCGGAGGTAGGCATCGTTTAGCCTCAGCACATCACTTTCATTCCCATTTATAAAATCCTGAAAAAAAGACTGAGCCTGTTCGTATTGTTTTTTCTTGAAATAGGTGTACCCAAGGTTGTAATCAATATTTTTGATCTCGGGTGTGTTACTTGCTCGTGACATACCCTTGAATTGTTTAAAACCCACCAGGGCATAATCATAATCAGATAGGTTATAATCGGTCTCAGCCTTCCAGAAAGTAGCTCTTGCTGTAAAAAATTCATCCATAGGCTGGTCCAGGGACTTGTCGAAATAATTTTCAGCCTCCAGATAATTACTCTCATTATAAAGCTCGATCCCCCTGTAGAAAGCCACTTTCTGATATGCCAGTTTATTGTCGTAACTCCTACGTCCTTCAAGCAATTCGAGTGCTTCCTTGTAGTTCTTTGAAGTGATATATGAATCGATAAGCAAAGTTTCTATCTCCTCTTTGTATGCTGTTTCCGGATACCTGTCTAGATATTCTGAAAGAACCTGTGGAACCGACTGATAGGGGTTACCGATGTCATAACTGATCTTTGCATAATTCAACCAGGCATCTTCCTGGATCTTCAGGTCATAATCCATTTGAGAAGCATTGCGGAAGGCATTGAGTGCTTCCTGCTTCTTATCGAGGTTGATATAGCTCTCCCCCAGGTGATAATAGGCATTCTGGGCCACAGCATTATCACCATCTATAATCTTGTTGAATTCGGCTATGGCATTTTCAAAATCATTTTGCTTGTAGTAAGCATACCCTAACTGGTAGTAATCGGTATTGTTCCATCGCCCGTTCTTTCCCTTATACTCTTTAAGGTAGGGGATAGATGCCTCGTAATTTTCAAGGTTGAAATAAGACTCGCCAATTATCTTCGACAATTCCGATTTATCATTGGGTTCACTATCCGGAAGCCGATCTTTGGCAAGTGCAATGGCCTTCTCAAAATTTCCAAGCTTAAAGTTAAGATCGGCCTGATAATAGGCCAGGTTCTCCTGGTATCTTTCATTGCCTTCCACCTTTTCGAAATACTCTGAGGCCTTCTCATAATCATCGCCTTCATAGGCCATATATCCTATATAATATTTGGCCTGGGATCCGAACTCCGGAGAATTTTCCACCTTGGAGAGATATTTCTTGGCCCCGGAATAGTTATCGGTCGCAAAATTACTATAGCCATAGTTGAAATAGAATTTAGGTCGCTCAGACCTGGACAGAGCCTGCTCATCAACTCGTTCATACCATTTTCTTGAATAGGCATATTTTGAATTTTCAAAATAGTAATCGGCTACATCTGTAAAGGCCGTATTTCGTTTGGTGCTGGTAGGGTATCGCTCCACGAATTTCATTATCAGATCGTCAGCATTCTGCTGATTGAGCCTGACCGCGCAATTGGCGATGTAATAAGCACAATCCGATTTCAACACCTCATCCTCGGCCTCCCCTTCAATACGGTCAAAGAGTGACTGGGCTGCGAGGTATTGCTTGCTGTTATAGAGTGTCAGAGCCTTTTGAAAATCTACCAGCTCACTGGTATAGACCGCACTTTGCTGTGCGGACGCAAACGGGTAAGAAAGCATGACCAAAAGCCATGCTGACAAACATTTTTTAACCATGAAATCCGTTTTTTGTTGATGCCAAAGATATTTAATCTCCTATCTATAACGGATGAACAACCATATAATTATAAACGGATTTATCAAATGTTAATTTTTAAATAATAATTGAATATTCTCGTTCTGTCTGGTGTACATTTATTGCTTAATTTTACCAACTAAAACTTTCCGATGGCCGAGACCATACTCAAGCTACAAGATGTGAAGATTTACCAGGGAAACACCCTTGTGCTGGGCGATGTGAACTTTGAAATGAAACGAGGTGATTTTGTATATCTCATTGGGAAGACCGGGACCGGGAAAAGCAGTTTTCTTAAAATCCTTTACGGCGACCTAGATCTCAGAGAGGGTGAAGGTGAAATCGTTGGATTCAGCCTCGCTAAACTCAAAGAACGCGATATCCCGTTCTTAAGACGAAAGCTGGGGGTTGTTTTCCAGGATTTCCAATTATTGAACGACCGAACCGTTTATGATAACCTGGAGTTTGTTTTACGGGCAACGGGCTGGAAGGATAAATCAGAGATCAGAGCCAAGATCGAGGAGGTCCTTTCCAAGGTCGACCTAAAAGAGCAGCATTATAAATTTCCTCATGAACTTTCAGGAGGAGAACAGCAACGTGTGGCTATTGCAAGAGCTCTTCTGAATGATCCCGAATTGATCATGGCCGACGAGCCCACCGGTAACCTCGATCCCGAGACCAGTTTCGAGGTGATGGATGTTTTGAACGATTTGAATAAAAAGGGCCACACCATTCTTGTAGCTACCCACGACTATGCCTTACTTGTCAAGTTCCCGAATACGACTTATAAGTGCGAGGCCAATAAAGTGTTTGAGGTTGCTCCAAAGCAGCATTAAAATATCCATCCGAGCAACCGTCCGAAAAAGGATTTTCTATCGTCTTCATGCTGTATAAATGCTATGGTATAGGCTCCAAAATTAGCCTCAGTTCTATTCCAGTCTCCCATTGGGAAGGGAATTATTTTGGATTTACCAACAATGCCGCGTTCAATTACTTGCCCACTCTCTGCATCCATGATTTCATAAGTTGAACCGCGCTTGATTCCATAAGTTTTAAAATCGACCTGAACCCCTTCACCAATAGAGCTGAACAAGGCAAGGTTGAAAATATTCTTCTCCGGAT
>JBFKFP010000172.1:0-5667 GCA_041618535.1 Flavobacteriaceae bacterium | reverse complement strand
TAATCCCGCCGACTCCACAATCAAATACCATCTGTATGATGGATTCAAATAAAAAAGTCTGCCAAGTTCACTTGTGCAGATTTTTTTTTACACTTCAGTTATGCAAGAACGGCAATTGCACCTGCAACCCGGGTTAGAAAAGTACATAAGCCAAGGGAACAATACCTTGTCTTTTTCGTCTTGAAGCTTGTCATTGAGCTGCATGATCTCGGACCTCATTTAACAGGCCCATAGGACATTTCTCATCATTGAGCAGGATGACACCAAGATCAAATACAATACGGTTAAATGGATTCAAATAGAAAAATCTGCCAAGACAAGTTGAGCCGAGCAAGCACTATTTCTTTATGGAAAAAGAAAATTTAGATCCTTTGCCCTCTTCGCTTTTCACCCAGATTTCACCATTGTATATCTTTACTAATTTCCTAACGATAGACAATCCTATGCCAGAGGATTCCTTCTTGTTGCTCAGAGATTGAAAAATTTTGAAGATCTTGTCATGATAAGCAGCCGGTATTCCAACCCCATTGTCCTCAACCGAGAAGACGTAAAACTCTTTGCTTTCCTTCCAGTCCAGAGTAATCTTACCTTCTTTCTTATCCATGAACCGGATAGCGTTACTCAGAAGGTTCTGATATATCTGCACAAAATGCGTTTTGTCTCCTTTTAAAGGCGGCAGTGGTTTCGGGATACTAATGCCGATGTGGTCCGGAATAACAAGTGTGAGTTTTAGCTCCTCCAGAATCTGGTTCAGGTTGACCAGTTCATTTCCTTTTGACTGATAACCTATTTTGGAATAGTTCAGGGTTCCGTTTATCAGGTTTTCCATCTGCAACAGGGTTTCGTCTATCAGTTCAAAATTCCTTTGAGTTGTTTCATCCAAATCTCCGTCGTTGTCTTCCTTGATCCATGAAACAAGGGCATTGATCGACCTTAACGGGGATTTCATATCATGTGAAATAACATGGATGTATTCTTCAAGCTGCTGCTGGTATTCCAGGATCGCCTCGAAATGATTGACCTGGACAAGTTTTGTGGCTGTCATTGAAGCCATGGTCACCAGGCTGTTAAAACTTTTCTTTTTGAATTCATCGGAATTGAAATGTTTTACAGCCACTACTCCAACCAGCTGTTTCCTGTGAATCATGGGTATAGCAAAACACCCCATCTTATGATCGTTAGGATTCTCTGCTTCTGAATTCCGGTTGAGTATTCTTTCAAACTGAGGTTCCATAGTACTGGCAGCCCGACCTTCCAAACACTTATCCAGTGGAATGGAATCAGGACACTCCGATTTGAGGGGAACCAGGTTTCCCGAACCGTGAACCATCATCTTATTAAGGCACAAATTATTAGAATCAAACAAACGCACATAACAGTCGTCGCAAGATAACTGGTCAACACAAAATTTACCCAGGATAAAAAGGATATCACCCGTTGAACAGCCTTCCTGAATAGCGATCGAAAAGCGATTGATAAGTTGCAACTCCCGGTTAGACAGCATCAACTCTTCGATAAGTTTGTGCTGGATTTCAATATCAAGATTGCGTTGCTGCTGATTCATACATTTCATTCTTACTCGGTTAGGAGAAGGAGCTTAAATATTGATGGAAACCTTACTTTTTCTTTTTTCTAACAATGACCCGGAGTCAATGACATCGGCATAAAGGGGAAAGACCTGTTCCACGAAAAAATCTTTTTCAAAAACCGTTCTCCCGGAAATACAATCTGACAACATGGATACCTTAAACCCTTTTTCAAAGGCCGATCTCCCTGTTGAATCGATACAAATACTGGCAACAGTACCAGCTATTATTACCTCCTCGATACCATGATCTGTTAAAGTCTCTTCCAGGTCAGTGCCATGGAAGGCATTCAAACCGAGCTTTCCCGGAATTTCCATGATACGGGAACCGAAATTTCGGATTTCATCTATGGTCTCAGATCCTTTGCTCCCGGCTTTGAAAGCACCTACCTCCTTTATGATCTTGAGAATTCCAACTGGATCTGTAAGTTCTTTATAGTTTTCTGAAAAAATAATAGGAGTCGAGATCACTAATAACTCCCGGTCGATGTTGCTCAATAAATGAGTAATATTTTCAATAATTTTGGTGTTCTTTGAAGACTCTTCTACCACAGAGCGTAGTATACCATCTTGAGCGAAATAATCGTTTTGAAATCCTATCAGGATTAAAGCTTGCTTCATAATAAAAAATTAAATTTAAATAGTTGGGTTGACAGAAATTCTAATGCGAAAATAAGGTCAAGGATATTTGTATTGTTTAAAATCCTGCCAACGACCTTTCTATGTCGACGGATGACTTTTAAATGTCGACGAATGGATTTCTCTCAAAATGATGGTTTTGTCCGAAGAAATCCTCTACAACAAATTCAGGAATTTGAAAAGATCGATCTAACAACGTTCAATCTATTTTTACAGACGGCATACCGGTATCCTTTCATGGAAATTTAGAAAGGTTGATCATTACGGTTAGAATTGAGATCCTTGAAAACACTTTTCAAGATTTATCCTATGTTAGGATTATAAATAATTTGAAGTGTTTTTTTGGTAATACTTTCATTGTCAAACTAGGATCTATCTTTGGTTAAAAGATTAACCCTCTTATCTTTGGTTAAATTCAATTTATAAATGGAAAAAACCGTCTCAGAGGCCATTGCATACCGCAGGGCAGTAAGAATATACAAAGAGGAAACAATAGATACTGAAAAAGTTGAAGTCTGTTTAAGAAATGCCACTCTCGCCGCCAACAGCAGCAATCTCCAGCTTTGGGAGTTTTACCATGTAACGGATCAGGATAAGATCAGTAAAATAGCAAAGGCCTGTTTTAATCAAAATGCGGCCAGAACGGCAAAACAGATTGTAGTTGTAGTTACACGTAAAGACCTTTGGAGAAAACGCGCCAGAGCAAACCTGGAATTTATTAACTCAAGTTTTGATAAGCCTGATCTTAGTGAACGTCTTCTGAAGAGAAAGAAAATGGCGAATGATTACTATGGAAAACTAATACCTTTTACCTATTTCGATATTCTCGGAATTCTGGGATGGATAAAATTCCTATCCTTCCAGGTTGCCGGACTCTTCCGGCCTATATACAGGCAGGTTAGACATAGCGATCTGAGAGTGGTTGCCCACAAAAGTGCTGCTCTTGCTGCCCAGAATTTTATGATCAGTATGGCAGCCATAGGCTATGATACCTGTCCGATGGAAGGCAGTGATACCTTAAGGGTAAAAAGAATCCTGAAACTACCCCATGGAGCGGAGATAAATATGGTGTTAGGCTGTGGGGTAAGAGATGAAAAAGGTGTTTACGGAACCCGATTCAGAATTCCGTTCGAAGAAGTTTACAGGCTGGTTGATTAAAATTAGTCCTGTAATACAGAAGGCTTATTCCGTTCAAGACGTTGGAGTTCTCTCTGAATCACCTTACTGCGTTCTTCAACCATTTTGTACTTCTCATCAATTATAGCCCGTCTTTCATGAGCATCTTTCTTCAGTTGCTGAAAACGCAACTCCTTCTCTGCTTCCTTCCGTTCTTTTTCTCGTTCCTTACGGCGCTCTTTTCTTTCAGAGAAAACGTAAGCCCAGAGATAAATGCTCGTGAAAAGCAATACCATAAATATGAATATGTACCAAGCTTGACTCATTATCAACGGATTAATTCAATGGAACAATGTATAAAATACAAAAAATAATCCGGTTTTTATTCGATGAACGGGACAAATTCCCTACAATATCCTATTTTTAGGACCAAATTATCGATGAAATGACCTTATTACTTATGGCTGCCGGAAGCGGTAGCCGATATGGAAAATTAAAGCAATTCGATGAACTAGGCCCCAAGAATGAGTTTCTGATGGAATTCAGTATTTATGATGCTCTGAAACAGGGGTTTAACCATATTGTCGTCATCACAAAAGCGGCAAATCGCGAATTTCTTGAAAATTATTTGGGTGAGCGGTTACCTGATCATGTTAAGCTGGATGTACTGGTTCAGGATATAAATGACATCCCTGTCGGCATTGCCGTAACAACAGACAGGGAAAAACCCTGGGGGACGGCTCATGCGGTCTGGACTGCACGGGAAGTGATCGATTCGGAATTCGTGATTATCAATGCTGATGATTACTACGGAAAGGCTGCCTTTGAAGCTGCATCCGGATTCATCAGATCCAATTCCTCAGAAAACATCTATGCACTTGTCGGCTATAAGATCAAGGACACCTTATCGGATCATGGTTCTGTGTCCAGAGGGGTTTGCATGGCTGAGAACGGGAGCCTTAAGAGTATAGTTGAACACACCAGGATCAGCTGGATCGATGGTGAGATCATCGATGAGGACAGCGGTCGGAAACTCGATCCCGAAACGGTTGTCTCTATGAACTTCTGGATCTGCAATCCCTCTGTTTTCAGTTACATTACCGAGTACTTCAGAATGTTCCTGTCCGAGCCTGGCAACCTTGAAAAAAACGAGATCTACCTGCCTTTTGTTGCCCAGGAAATGATGAGTACCGGACTCATCGATATAGCCTTACTGGATGCAAAGAGCGACTGGTTTGGAGTTACTTATTATGATGATAAGATGAACGCCGTGAAAACCCTTCAGTCACTTACGGATAAGGGTCTTTATCAAACACCTCTCTGGAAGAACTGATCTCATGGATGCCGGACATTTAATTTCGGTGGTGAACAACTTCGGCATTGAATCTGATGACATCGAATTTGTACCGGTAAGCCAGGGTTATATTCATAATTCCTATTTCGTTCAGATAAAAGGTGAAATTGCTTTTGTCCTTCAGCGAATTAATGAAACTGTATTCACAAACCCATTGCGTATTCAAAAGAATATTGACAGAGCAATAGATACTTTAGGGGATTCCGAATACAGCAGGATCCACTTTTTGAAAACGAAGACCGGCCAAACCTTATACAAAGGCCCTGAGGGATATTGGCGAATCATGGAGTATATTCCGGCCTCAGTGGTTCATGAGAGCCTTAATGATCCGGGATTGGCTTACCAGGCAGGAAAAGTTTTGGGAAAGTTTCACAATCTGACGAATAATCTCAATCCTGAGGATTTTGAAATTATTATTCCGGGGTTTAATGATCTCAGTTTTCGTATGAAAGAGTTTGAGACGGCAATGGAATCGGCAGATAGAGACTCCAAATCAAAGGCCCGAACTGAAATAGAATATGTAGAAACCAAATGGCCGGTAATCAAGAACGTTCTTGACAAAAAGCTCCCGTTAAGGGTGTGTCATAACGACAGTAAACTGAGCAACATTCTTTTTGATAGGTTCGGAAAAGCCCTTTGCCTTATAGATTTAGACACTATAATGCCAGGTTATTTTTATTATGATTTCGGAGACGCGGTGCGAACGATTGTTAACCCGGTTTCTGAAAATGAAACCGATCTCTCCAGAGTAGAGTTCAAACTTGATTTTTTCGAAGCTTTTCTCCGTGGATTGAAAGATTCAGAAATACAGCTAACGCAGGATGAAATATCAACTTTGGTTCTGGGTTGTGCATATATGCCTTTCCTGCACGGTTTAAGGGCTTTAACAGATTACTTGAATGGTAATATCTATTACAAGGTAAATTATCCCGATCAAAATCTGGACCGGGCTAAAAACCTGTTTCATTTCACC
>JBFKFP010000171.1:0-5684 GCA_041618535.1 Flavobacteriaceae bacterium | reverse complement strand
TTTCCTTTATCTGGTGAATATAAAATTCGGCTCGCCTTCCCACCGGTAGCAACCCAGGTATGGTCACCAATTATCGCGATATTGGTATCGCTGGCAGCAAATGCTGCTTCCCCTTCAATTGCGACCGGCAAATTTGAACAATTCAATTTTTTCCAGCTTTCACCACCGTCACGTGTAATTATAATGCTCATACAGGCATCGGTTGGATCTCCTATGGCCAGGCCCTCATTTTCATTCCAGAATTCAATGGAGTCATAAAATACATCTTCATGATCTTCCCTGTAAACCAGTTCAGAGGCAGTACGGTCAAGATTAAATAACAATGCCGGATTACCAATCGTAATGGCAAAACCGTCACTTGTAGTCAGGGCCAGTGAGCGAAAATTAAGATCGGTAAAATGTTCTGATACCGGAATGGGATAATTAATGGCATATCCCTCCCTGATTTCTCCCGTTTCTGAATTGTAGAGGGCTCCAAAATTCCCATCGGAAGTAACAAAAACACAGCCCTCATCAATACCCCGCACTACCTCAATTGACCTCACATTAAGAGTGCTATCGGCGATTACGGTTTGTATCTCTACCTTCTTAACAGGTTGAGCATTTAAAGCATCAAAAGGAAAAATAAAAAGCAGTAAGCTCGGGAGGAGAAATTTTACCTGAATTCCCATGTTCATAAAAATAATGCTAAAAATAATCAAATTGCCGTTACCTTTGCTGTCCTTGAATATGAGACTTCATAAAAATTTATGCCTTGCGGTAATAGATGTGCTTCATCAGATCTTTAATGATGGACATTATGCCGATAAGGCCATTCAGCAGGCACTTAAGCGCGATAAGCGTTGGGGTAGTCGCGACCGCGGATTCATAGCCGAAACCAGTTATGAGATTGTCAGGTACAAGCGGCTCTATTCTGAAATAGCCAACGTTAAATCCCCTTACAGACGCGAGGACCTTTGGAGAATCCTGGCTGTTTGGATCGTGCTAAGAGGCTTCGATTTACCCGAATGGAAACAATTTGCCGGAACCCCAAAACGCCGGATAAAAGGACGTTTTGATGAGCTTACAAAAGAACGCGTATACAGGGAATCTATACCCGACTGGCTGGATCGTTTAGCCACCGACGAATTGGGAGAAGAGCTTTGGTCGGAAGAGATAAAGGCCCTGAATCAGCAGGCGGAGGTGGTGCTCAGAGTAAATACTTTAAAAACGAACAGGGGTGAGTTAAAAAGACTATTAGTGGAAGAAGGATTTGAAACCAAGGAATTGGCTGATTATGCTGATGCCCTTCAACTTGATGAAAGAGGCAATGTCTTCGGAACCACGGCTTTTAAAAATGGGTTTTTTGAAGTTCAGGATGCATCCTCTCAACTAGTAGCAGAATTCACAGAGGTAAAGCCCGGAATAAGAGTGGTGGATGCTTGTGCAGGCGGTGGCGGTAAAAGCCTTCACATCGCAGCTATCATGAAGAACAAAGGCCAGATCATCGCTATGGACATCTATCCGAATAAACTCAAGAGTCTGAAGGTGAGAGCAAGACGAAATGGAGTACATAATATTGAAACCCGGCTTATCGAAAATGAAAAGATCATAAAAAAGCTTGACCGGAATGCTGATCGGGTTCTTATAGATGCACCCTGCTCCGGCCTGGGTGTTCTCAGGAGAAATCCCGACGCCAAGTGGAAGCTTAGCCTGAAATTCATCGAAGAGGTTAAACAAACCCAAAAGCAGTTGCTAAAATCCTATTCCAGGATGGTGAAGCCTGGAGGAAAACTGGTTTATGCCACCTGCTCAATTCTACCCTCAGAAAATCGGGGGCAGGTTGATGCTTTTTTAAACTCGGAACAGGGAAAAGATTTTATCTTTGTTCAAGAACGGGCTGTTTTCGCCCATAAATCAGGATATGACGGATTTTATATGGCCCAGTTCCTTCGTAAAGAAGTCAATTGATGAAACCCCTGTTCTTCGTTTTTATAGCCCTCCCTGCAATCATTTCGGCCAGGCCTTCAATCGATGATGTTGGTGATAAAAACGGGCAATCATTTCATGATATACGAGTAACATACAGTCAGCTCTGGAAACTAGTTGAAACCTTGGATGAAAGGCCATGCAAAACGGTTCTGGACATATACAGCAATGGTGTTATATGCATCGACCTAATACAGTGTGCCAGCACCGGGCTTATTGCAGAAAATGACAAATTTAACCGGGAAAACACCTTTAAGGTTGGTTCGGAGATCATGCAGTACATCCCATTTATGCTGAGATCCTACATAAAATCCCTGATGATAAGAAACGAAATGCTGAACATGGAAGACTGCTTCTTTAGGGAAGTTGTAGCTCCAAATTTTACCTGCTCCGACAATTATTAAATGAAAGCAGCAGAATCATAGGTATTACCTGAATCACAGATTGACTATACGATTGGGCAATCAGGGGCATAAAGTCAATTAACAGCAGGAAAATGATCAAAAATTAGGATAATTAATCAAATTTCAATCTAATGCCGATTAAAGAGGTTATCCAACATATCGTTTCGGTTAATGGAATCGTGCTAAAAGATTTCAAAGCTGTCTCCGGAGGGGATATCTCAGCAGCCTATCTCCTGAGAACAGCAAATGGCCCTATCTTCCTGAAAATCAACACCGGTCAGGAGGCTGAGCATATGTTTGCGGCGGAAGCCTCAGGATTGTACCTCATCGCTTCAACAAAATCGATCAAGGTTCCCGAAGTTATCGCTCATGGAAGAGAACTGAAGCATGCCTACCTCTTGATGGAGGCCGTCATCACAGGTAAGAGCTCTTTTCAAAGTATGACAGACCTCGGTTACAGATTGGCTCAGTTGCATAGTTGCTCATCAGAATGGTTCGGACTTGACCATGACAATTATATCGGCAGCCTTTACCAGGCTAATTCAAGGCATTCAACATGGACGGACTTTTATATGAAGGAGAGACTTATTCCACAGTACGATCTGGCCATTTCCCGGGATTTGCTGAACCGAAATGAAAAACCTTCTGAAGAATCCATGTTGCGGTGTTGTGATAGTCTTTTTAAAAATATCAAGCCATCCCTTCTACATGGCGATTTATGGGGAGGAAACTACCTGATTGATGAAAAAGGCAATCCTGTACTGATAGATCCTGCGGTTTATTACGGTCATCACGAGGTAGACATTGCCATGAGTCGATTATTCGGTGGCTTCCCGTCCTCATTCTACGAGGCCTATGAGGAGCGAATCCCCAGAACAGAAGGTTTTGATAGAAGAATGGAACTTTACCAACTCTATTATTTACTGGTTCATCTCAACTTATTCGGTCAATCCTATTATGGCTCGGTTTCACGCCTGACGAATAATCTCTTTGATTTGTGAATTAATCAGTGAATAACTTGGGAATTCTGCCTCCTTTTGAAGGGCAATTTAGATTGAAAAAAACTAACTTTGAGGCTTTCAAAACAATTACAAAACAGGTCCTGATGATTCATTTCTTTGGAAGTCCTGATACCAAGGTCTTCGCGGTTCAAACCAAAACAGATCTTTCAAACGAGGATATCGATAAATTATACTGGCTTTTTGGCAATCAACCCCAAATAAAACAAGCATCACTGGATGCTTTTTTTGTTGGACCCAGAGCCGCCATGATCACACCATGGAGTACCAATGCGGTCGAGATCACCCAGAACATGGGCATAGAGGGAATTATCAGGATAGAGGAGTTTGTAAGGGTTGATGAGAAACACTCAGATTACGACCCGATGATCTTTCAGAAATTTAGTGGCCTCGACCAGGATAGTTTCACCATAGAACATGAACCAGATCCTATCCAGGATATAACCGATATTGACGTATACAACAGGCAGGAGGGCCTGGCTCTTAGCGATGAGGAAGTTGAGTATCTCAACCAGGTTTCTAAAAGGATTGGAAGACCCCTCACCGATTCCGAAGTTTTCGGTTTCTCCCAGGTGAATTCAGAACATTGCCGGCATAAGATCTTCAATGGCACATTCGTAATTGATGGTGTTGAACAAACCTCTACCCTCTTTAAACTCATTAAAGAAACGTCCAAACAGAATCCTAATACGATTGTCTCTGCATATAAGGACAACGTTGCATTTATAAAAGGTCCGCGGGTGGAGCAATTTGCGCCAGCCCGCGCCGACATTCCGGATTTTTACAAAACCTCAGATTTTGAATCTGTGATTTCAATCAAGGCCGAAACCCATAATTTCCCTACAACAGTTGAGCCCTTTAACGGCGCTGCAACAGGTTCAGGAGGCGAGATCAGGGACCGACTGGCCGGTGGAAAAGGAGCCATCCCTCTTGCGGGAACGGCAGTTTATATGACTGCTTATTCAAGGGTTGATGAGGACAGGCCCTGGGAACATAAATACCCTGCCAGGCCATGGTTATATCAGACTCCTCTTGATATCCTTATTAAAGCTTCTAATGGTGCGTCGGATTTCGGTAATAAATTCGGTCAGCCACTCATTTGCGGTTCTGTGCTGACCTTTGAGCATAAGGAAAACTCCAGGGAACTGGGATATGATAAGGTGATCATGCTGGCAGGTGGAATAGGTTATGGAAAAGCCGACCAGGCCGTAAAAGGAGAACCCCATCCCGGTGATAAGATCGTTATACTGGGGGGTGACAATTACCGTATTGGAATGGGCGGAGCAGCCGTATCATCTGCCGATACTGGTGAATATGAAAGTGGGATCGAGTTGAACGCTGTGCAGCGGTCTAACCCTGAGATGCAAAAACGGGCCGCTAATGCGATCAGGGGAATGATAGAAAGTGAGACCAACCATATCATTTCCATCCACGATCACGGTGCCGGCGGTCATCTCAATTGCCTTTCAGAACTCGTTGAAAATACCGGCGGGAAAATCGATCTCGATAAACTCCCGATAGGTGATCCAACTCTATCGGATAAGGAAATAATCGGAAATGAATCGCAGGAACGAATGGGCTTGGTAATCGACCAGGAACACATCGGCCTGTTAAACCGTATTGCTGAAAGGGAACGATCTCCCATTTATACGGTTGGAGAAGTAACGGGAGATGACAGGTTCAGCTTTACCTCGAAATCGAGGAATACAAAACCGATGGACCTTGCTTTGAGTGACATGTTCGGAAGCTCACCGCATACCATCATGAATGATAAAACCATAAAACGCTCCTATGATAAGGTAGATTATTCTGCCTCAGACTTTTATGATTATCTGGATCAGGTCCTCCAGCTGGAAGCCGTTGCCTGTAAAGACTGGCTGACCAACAAGGTGGATAGATGTGTGGGTGGAAAAGTAGCTAAACAGCAATGTGCGGGTCCTCTTCAACTGCCACTCAATAATTGTGGGGTGTCGGCAATAGATTATAAAGGCAAGGAAGGAATTGCAACATCTATAGGGCATTCGCCTGTATCCGGACTTTTAGATCCGGTGGCTGGGAGCAGGAACAGCATTGCGGAGGCATTGACCAACATAGTCTGGGCTCCGGTCAAAGACGGGCTTAAGGGTGTTTCACTCTCCGCAAACTGGATGTGGCCATGCAAAAACCCTGGAGAGGATGCGAGGCTTTATAAGGCCGTAGAGGCTGTTTCTGAGTTCTCGATTGAGTTGGGCATCAATGTTCCAACCGGGAAGGATTCACTGTCTATGAAACAAAAGTATCAGGACGGGGAGGT
>JBFKFP010000170.1:0-5758 GCA_041618535.1 Flavobacteriaceae bacterium | reverse complement strand
TTTTTTCAAATAACCGTAAATTCATTCTTTAACTTTATACCTGTTGGATAACAAGACAAGAATACAGGCCAATTTAGAAGAGGAATTTAACTCGTTTGCTTCTAACTATACAGAAGATATGATAAAATGCGTGCCATATTATCTGGACCTGATAGAAGCATTTTCCACAGGTTATCCCCAGGGATATGCACCTAAAAACATTCTGGATATTGGATGTGGTAATGGTAATGCTACCACACAGGTTATGAAGTTATTCCCCAGAGCTAATTACATTTTATTGGATGCTTCGAAAAGCATGTTAGATGCATGCAAAGAACGCTTTGTGCATTATAACATATCCTGTGAACAATCGTACTTTAAAGATTTTGTTTTTGAGCCTGATCAATTTGGACTGGTGATTGCCGGATTTAGTTTGCACCATTGCGATACAAAGGAAAAGCTATTCATTTTTGAAAGCATCTTTAACACTTTAAAATCTGGTGGTGTTTTTTGTAGCTCAGATTTAATGATCAACAAAAATAATCCCGACCATCAAAATTTATTGGCATCATGGAAGAGCTTCGTGGTGAAAAATAATTTTGGTTCAGATAAATGGGAATGGCTTATGGAGCATTATGAAGAATTTGACAGGCCAGACAATTTTAATGACCAGATCTGTTGGTTAGAGAATATTGGTTTCAAGACCATTGATACCAGGATTAATCAAAAGTACTGGGCGCATTTTAAAGTTCTTAAGCCTTAATCTTAAAAACCTAAAAACCACCCGGTGTCTTCATTGGTTTTAATTTTCCGCTCCCCCCTCCTGCCCGTCCGTTCAAATGGTTTGGGCTTCCTTCGTATTATCTAAGAAAAGATTCCTTCGTCCAAGTTTCCTGACGAAAAAAGCCACCCACTTTGTGGATGGCCTGTTGCTAATTATTGATTTGGATAATCGATCTCTTTTAAGGTATTTCTAATCATCAACTTGAGCATGCGCTTCCCCTGGGTGGTCTTAAAATAGCGTTCTCGTCGCATAGCATCTTTTTTGCTCAGAAAGAACTCACAGTAAATCAATTTCAGAGGTCTTCTTTTTGAGGTACTTGAAGTTTTTCCCAGATTATGATCCTTGATTCTCTTCTGAATATTTGTTGTAAATCCGTGATATAACAGCAAGTCTTTTTCACTTTGTAGCACGTAAACGCAATAAGGTAAGATCATAATTGAATCCATAAAAAAAGACCAATAGAATGTAATCTTCTATTGGTCTTAAATCTTGTTTCGCAGCGAAGTAGATCTCCGTTCACTTCACTGCGATAAAGTGAGCTCCGCTCTACTTTATCGCTCCCCCTCTTGGACTTGAACCAAGGACCCTCTGATTAACAGTCAGATGCTCTAACCAACTGAGCTAAGGAGGAATATGTTGTTGATTTTTCAGTCTTGTCTGACTCATCCTCTTACTTTATAAATCTGCCGGATGGTTCGTAGCTCAGTTCTGAGCCCTGCCTACCGGCAGGCAGGTAAGGAGGAATATGTATTTTTGCTTGCGCGAGCGCAAATATATACTATTTTTTAAGTCCTGTCAATGATAATTCAGAAATAATTTACTGGAAAATAGCCTTGAAGATATCGTTCCCATTGGCAAATAAAACCAGGGCTATCAAAATAAAGAATCCGACCATCTGGGCATACTCCATAAATTTGTCACTTGGCTTCCTTCCCGATACGATCTCGTAAAGCAGGAACATGACATGACCCCCGTCAAGCGCAGGAATAGGCAGAAGGTTTAAAACGCCCAGCATTATAGAAAGAAACGCCGTCAGGTTCCAGAAATCGGGCCAGCTCCAGCGGTCAGGGAAGATGTCGTATATGGCCTTGAATCCTCCAACTCCTTTATAGGCACCGGTCTCAGGATTAAAGATCAGCTTTAATTGCAACCAGTAAGAGGCCATTTGTTCCCCAAAACGGGTTAATCCCGCTCCTATGCTTTCCCCAAAACTGTATTCACGTTTGGTGATATCGTAATAGTCCAGCCGCTCAAGATCGGCCCAATTTCCTCCGGGAAAGATTCCTACCTTACCATCTTCATTTACCTGCAATTCCCTGTTCAAACGCTCCTCATCCCTGAGGATCTCAACATCTATGGTCTCACCTTTTAATGTACTCAGCCTCTCTTCTACCTGGTCAAAATATTTTAATTCTTCCCCATTAACCGAAAGGAATACATCACCTTTCTGAAGGTCAACACCAATATTGGCTGAAGAATCGGCCACCTCTTCAACGATAAAAGGATAACGCAATTCTATCAAACCACGGCTCCGGCTTGAACTCAGCTGACCGAGAAAATCGGTGGGCAGGCCGATGTCACTGGTCTCTCCTCCCCGTTCTATGGTGATAACCTGGGCATCCAGGATATTTCTTTTTATGTCCTTATAATTGACGATCTCCTTCCCATTTATGGCAACGATATTATCACCGGTTTGCAGGCCAAGGTCGTTTAAAAGCGGATTTACGATCCAATATCCATCCTCAATACTGCTGGTCTTGATATCCATGTCGCCATAACCAAAGAGCATCAGGATATATATCACCGCAGCCAGGATAAAGTTTACCGTTACCCCACCAAGCATGATTATCAGGCGCTGCCAGGCTGGTTTAGAGCGGAATTCCCATGGCTCTGGAGGCTTCGCCATCTGCTCCTTGTCCATGCTCTCGTCTATCATCCCGGCTATCTTCACATAGCCACCAAGGGGAAGCCAGCCAATTCCATATACGGTTTCACCAATCTTCTTTTTGAACAAGGCATACTTGATGTCGAAGAACAGGAAGAACTTTTCAACCTTCGTCTTAAACAGTTTCGCAGGAAGAAAATGTCCTAATTCATGAAGGACGATCAGCAGCGAAAGGCTGAGTAAAAACTGTGATATTTTAATGACAAATTCCATCTTAGGGCATTACATCGCTTATAGAACGCACAAAAGTATGTTTTTTGATGCGAACTTGAAAGCTTATTAAGGAATCCTTAGTGTTTTACAACCGATTTGTTAATTCTGCCCCGGTCGGTTTCAAACTGAAGAAAATATAATCCCGGGGAGTAAGCCTCGATCGACAATTCCACCGAGAAAGATGACTCTTTGATCAATTGGCCGTTAATGTTGAAGATCCTGATGGTTTCCACGTTCAGTCCCGATGGTTTTATGATGCTTATCCATGAACTGGCTGGGTTGGGAAAAACTCTTAATTCATCATATGCAGTTATCGTTTCAATACCTAATGATACCTGGTTATCCTTTGAAATAAGATCGAACTCAGGGTCGATGATGATACCGGCCACTTCAAAGGTCACATCTACAAAGAACTGCTGGGCGTTGGCGATATGTTCAAGGATCACATCCTCGGTTTCACCGGCTGTTCCCATTAATCGAACCGGAACTCCGGCCTCGAAGAAGCTCACGGAAGGATGGCTTTGTGTTTGAGATAGTACGATCCTGACCTGGGTTTGAGAGACCGGTTCCCATTCCAGGTTATAGCTGGGATAGCCCTGGTTGAATAGCCAGTCGCTGAAAAACTCCGTCAGGTCCTGCCCGCTGGCCTGCTCCATGATCGGGATAAAATCCTCTGTCCTGGCATAACCATAAGACAGTTCGGGGTGGACCAGGTAATCCTGTATGCCCTGGTAAAAATAGGCGTCCCCTAGTTTCTTCCGGAGCATATGAAGCACCATGGCGCCTTTGCTGTAACTCAGCCTGCTGTTGAAAATTCGGCTAACACTTGTAGTGTCAGAATCCTGCAGGTAAACATAACCGTCTGGCTGGCTGCTGATATGATTTACCCTGAATTCCTTCCATCCGGTAAAGGCCGCATTATCGTCCAGGCCTTCCACCACCAGGCCTGAAAGATAGGTGGCAAAACCTTCATTCAACCAGATATCCTTCCAGCTCCCGCAGGTTATCTTATTACCAAACCACTGGTGTGCCAGCTCATGAGCAATCAGGTTCCGGGAATAATTACCCATAAATGATACCGTTGTATGTTCCATACCTCCCGAACGGGTAAATTCGGCATGGCCGTATTTTTCATCTTCGAATGGATAGGGTTCAAAAAGGTTAATGAACAGGTCCATAATATCCAGGGTCACCGGTGTGTTAAGCTGTGCATCGGCCAGGCTTTCCGGGAACACATAGTTCACGATGTCAAAGGGATTCCCTCCATTGGGAACTTCCTGGGTGAAGATCTCATAATTGGTTATGGCAATGGCTATCAGGTATGCAGGGATAGGGTATTTGTGTTTAAATCTTGTTGTCTTATTCCCGGAGTTGGTCACCTGGCTTTGTTCAATGCCGTTGCTGACCGCGAAATATTCTTCACCGCCCGGATTGAATTGTGGATTTGTAATGTAAACGTCTATAGAATCGACCTTATCGATCAGGTCCTGCTTGCAGGGCCACCAGCTTTTGGCTCCGTAGGGTTCAGAAAGGGTCCAGATTATGGGATGCCCGTTATGAGTGGTTTGTTCAAACGACCCGAACCCGGAGCTGGCCGGACTCCCCGAATAACTGACGGTTACCGAGTCCAGTACCCCCTGGTTCTGAAGCTGGGGCAGGGTTATCACCAATTCATCATTGGTGTTTTGAGAGAAGCTAAGTGGAGTTCCGTTTTGAGAAACCTGTGAGACGGTCAAATTATCGTCAAGGTCAAAGACCAGTTGGGTCATATCTTCCCCTGCTACATAATAAGAAGTCACATCACCGCTGATGAAATTTACAGCAGGATCGAGTGTGAACTCAAGACGGTGATAACGGAGATCATAATTTCCTGTATTGGTATTAGACCTGAACAACATCCGCTTCATGGCCGCTTTCATTTCGGCTTCAGCAATGTCCCCGTCATCAAATTTCTCCTGGCCCGATGAGCCTGCCGAAATTATCATGCAAATAAAAATCAGGAATGGTCTCATAGCGCGTTTTTCATACTAAAAATACGTTTTTTCAGGGAAAGCTGTCGTATTTTTGCATGGCTTTGAAATGAACCTCAAATTCGCATGGATCTTCTGACTTTTTTTAAGCGTTATAAACTGTTCTGGATAACCCTGGGTATACTGTCGCTGGTCATTATACTGACCTTTTACAATATCCTCAAGGTAGACCCGGTGTTGCCAGTTTATCAACCGGCCAATGTAAATGCCGAGCTGGTGGACAGCACAGTTCAGTTCAAACGCAAGTACCACAGAATAGCTGATTTCAGCCTGGTCAACCAGAACGGCGAGATCGTGACCCAGGACAATTACGCGAATAAGATATATGTGGCCGACTTCTTTTTTACCACCTGTCAAACCATATGTCCAATCATGACAGATCATATGTATGAGATACAGGAAAAACTAAAAAAGGATCAGGAGGTACTGCTGCTTTCCCATACGGTAACCCCTGAAATCGATTCGGTGGCACAACTAAAAAAATATGCCCTTGAAAAAGGCGTTGATGACAGCAAATGGAACCTGGTTACCGGCAATAAGAAAGATATTTACGAACTGGCACGAAAATCTTACCTTGCCGTTAAGACCATCGGTGACGGTGGGCCACACGACATGATCCATACCGAGAATTTTATGCTGATCGACAAGGAACGACAAATCAGGGGCTTTTATGACGGCACCGACCCGGAGGATGTTGAAAGGCTTCTTGAGGATATAAAAATCCTTAAAGCCACCTACAAAGATTAATCTTTTTGTTACTTTTGCTTCTTTAAAATGAATCTAAATAAGGATGACCGTAGCTGACCT
>JBFKFP010000169.1:0-5764 GCA_041618535.1 Flavobacteriaceae bacterium | reverse complement strand
GATTGACTTTACATTTGAAAAGGGAGAAGTTAAGCCCGGTGAGCAAACCACGATAATAGTATGATGTAAGTTTCGAGCTTTCGGCCGTCTAAAGACATGAAACTCAATTATTGTCGTGATGAATAAGCGCATTCTGTTCGTCTTAAGGATCATTGTTGCACTAATACTGATTCAAACTCTTAGATTTAAATTTACAGCCCATCCTGACAGCGTATTCATTTTTGAAACCCTGGGCATGGAACCGATTGGGAGAATAACAATAGGAATTTTTGAGCTTATTGCCGGATTGCTACTGTTAATACCCCGAACCGTTTGGCTGGGTGCCCTGTTAACCTTAGGAATAATTGGAGGAGCCATCATGTTTCATATCACCAAATTGGGGATAAGTGTTAATGAAGATGGAGGGATATTGTTCCTTACCGCCGTATCGACCTTTGTTTTAGCATCGATTATCCTGATCTCGGTGCGTAAAACCATCCCCATTATCGGAAGGAAATTTTAAGCTTCAGCTTCCGAAGCAACAACCGGCTACTCTTGAATACAGGATTGAGAGGCTAATCCGAGTTGCAGGTAAAAGAATACAAAGGCAAGAATCAACAGGATATTGTATGCGATTCCGAGGATAATAATTTCTGAAACATAATAATAAGCCACCTGGATCACCTCGGAAAATACGATGCATAGTGAACCCAAAAGCAAATTCATCGCTTTTTTGGTATCGCGATGGAGGTAATTTACCAGGGTAATGGTAAGAAGACCCATAATAACAATATTATAAACGAGTTCCAGAACAATTTCAAAGACCGATTCGAATACGCCGCTTTTAATAGCTACATCCGTAACCAGCGAAACACAGTAAATGTCAAGGATTAACAATATTATGATATGAATGCTGAAACGCCTGAATATCCTGGATAATTCCATTTGCTGAATAACCAGGATTGTTAGTGACACATAAGCCAGAATGTAGAGGATGTTGCAGGAATAATAAAATACATCCTCCATCTTTTGATCCCAGGACCCGTAATAGTAGAAAACGGCCAGAAATTCTGAGATCGCATAAAAAAGCAGAAAAAAGAAAAAATAATTATTCTTCTTATAGCCAGAAATACAATACAATACAACCACCAACGGCAGAATAAATGGCCTGATATAATCAGCCAGTGCATCTTGCTGAAAGATGACCAAACCGATGAAAGCGGCCACAAATACCACAATTAAAGCAAGCAAGATTTGGGTCTTTTGCATGAATTAATCCCTTTAATTTGAAGCAAATATATTACAAAATATTACAACTTATCGATACTTTTTTGCGTTTTATCGATAAAATGTATTAATTTAGAATGATTCTAATTAATCATTTGTAAGAATTCTTGTTCACTAATTATCGGGATTCCTAAAGAATTTGCCTTTTGCAGCTTACTGGGTCCCATATTTTCACCCGCGACAATAAATGAGGTCTTTGAGGATATGGAAGAACTGACCTTTCCACCGTTTTTTTCGATCAAGGCCTTTAATTCGTTCCTGCTTAAGCCCTGAAAAACCCCGGAAACCACAAAACTGCCACCATCAAGCTTATTTGTCTGGCCAGCCAGTACTTCTTCGGAAATTGATAGTTGAACACCGTAAGTCTTCAGCCTTTCGATCAATTCAAGATGATCGGTTAAGCTGAAGAACTCAATTATACTCTGAGCTATTTTATCCCCAATCTCCTCAACAGCTATAAGTGAATCATAACTGGCTTCGATCAATTGATCAATTGATTTAAAATGCTTGGCTAACTTTTTCGCCACTGTTTCACCAACATATCTGATTCCAATTGCATAAAGAACCCGTTCAAAGGGGATCGCTTTCGAGGCTTCTATCCCTTTTATAAGGTTGTCTGCACTTTTCTCTGCCATGCGCTCCAGGGGAATGACCTGCTCTTTTCTTAATTCGTAGAGATCGGCGTAATTTCTTATCAGGTTTGATTCCACCAATAACGCGACAGTTTCACCACCAAGACCCTCTATATCCATAGCCTTCCGGGATATATAATGCTCAATCCGTCCAATGATCTGTGGTTTGCAGCCCATGGTGTTCGGACAATAGTGCTGAGCCTCCCCTTCTTTTCGCTCAAGTGCTGTACCGCATTCAGGACATTCACTGATATAATGAGTTGGTTCGGAATCTGCCGGACGACGGGATTTATTCACTCCAACTATCTTAGGGATAATCTCGCCTCCCTTTTCCACATAAACCTCATCTCCAACCCGGATATCGAGCTTTTCTATCTGATCAGCATTGTGCAAGGATGCCCGTTTTACCACTGTTCCTGCCAGGAGCACGGGTTCAAGGTTGGCAACAGGGGTGATGGCACCGGTCCGTCCAACCTGGTATGAAATACTGTTTAAACGGGTAGAGGCCTGCTCTGCCTGAAATTTATAAGCCATGGCCCATCTTGGCGATTTCGAGGTATGCCCCAGTTCGTCCTGCATATGGAGGTCATTCACCTTAATTACCACACCATCGATTTCATAAGGAAGCTCATGACGCCCTACATCCCATTCCTGAATATATTGAAGGACTTCATCCATCGAGGAGACTAGTTTTGCTTCCCCGGGAACTTTAAAACCCCATTCACGTGCCTTTAGAAGACCTTCATACTGGGTTTTGAAAATGGGTGGTTCCGCTTTTATACTGTACATAAGAAACTCGAGCGGCCTGCGCGCTACTTCTGCGCTATCCTGTAATTTTAAACTCCCTGAAGCCGTGTTTCTGGGATTTCTGTAGGGCTCCTCTCCTTTTTCAATCCTCGCCCGGTTCATGGCCTCGAAACCTTCAAGAGGTAAAATGATCTCACCTCTTACATCGAATTTCCCGCTATTGACCCCCTTTAGCTTGAGAGGAACGCTTCTGATGGTCCTCACATTTGCCGAAACATCATCGCCCTGGAAGCCATCGCCACGCGTTACTGCCCGGAGCAGGCTGCCATTTTCGTATGTGATGCTCATTGAGGCACCATCATATTTCAATTCACAGCTATAGTGGATCGGGCCGTCAACCATTTTCTTTAAACGATTTTCCCAATCTATAAGGTCTTCCTTGCTGTAAGAATTGTCAAGGGAATACATCCTGTGATCATGCTGAACGGTCTGAAAATCCTTCGTTACTTCGCCGCCCACCCTTTGAGTGGGTGAGTTAGGATCATAATATTCCGGGTTTTCATCCTCCAACTGCTGAAGCTCCCGAAGTTTCAGATCGAATTCATAGTCACTTATAATCGGGGCATCCAAAACATAGTAACGATAATTATGCTCCCTTAATTCCTCTCTTAATTTACTTATACGTTCTTTGACGTTCATTTTACAATCCTTCTTTACTGAGCCATTTAGGAGTTGGCAATGGTTTATAATCCTCCATTTTCTTTAACAGTTGTTTCGCTTCGGTGTCAACGATAATGGCTGCCAGATTATCCGTTTTCAGGAATCCACGATCTACCATTAAGCTGAATTGATCCAACATGGGATCGAAAAAACCATCCCAGTTCAATATTCCAATCGGTTTGTTGTGTAACCCGAGTTGTCCCCAGGTGGCAATTTCAAAAAATTCGTCCATAGTCCCAAAACCACCGGGAATAATTATAAATCCATCCGACTTTTCATACATGATGATCTTCCTGTCATGCATGCTTTCCGTTACGACAAGTTCGTCAAGGCCCGTATTCACAATTTCTTTTTTCTTCAGGAAATCAGGAATCACACCTACCGCTTCACCCCCGTTTTCCTGAATTCCCCTTGCAACAGCGCCCATAAGCCCGATTTTAGCCGCACCGTAAACCAAGGCAATTTTTTCATCAGCCATCAAAGTGCCCAGGGAATATGCCCTGTTGACAATCTCCGGATTAAATCCTTCCGAAGAACCGCAAAACACAGCTATGCTTTTCATGGGTTGTATATCGCTTTTATCATTCTGTCCTTCCCGAAAATATCTTGCCTCAATTCAATTTCCTTGTAACCTTTTTCCTGAAGTAATTCATTCATATCCTCAGCCAGGTAGGCGTTGATCTCAAAAAACAGTTTCCCCCCGGGTTTTAGAATATAAAGCCCCAGATCTGAGATGGCATTATAAAATTTGAGAGGGTTCTGATCTTCAACAAACAAAGCATCATGAGGCTCGTTAAGGAGAACATTGTTCTGCATATACTGTTTCTCGGTGTAGCGGACGTAGGGCGGGTTGGAGACGATAATATCAAAAAATTCATCCGAATCAGGAACAAAATCACGATTGATCAATACATCTGACAAAACGAAATTTACCGACACCTTATTAAGATTGGCGTTTTCCCTTGCCAGCTCCAGGATATCTTCAGCTTTGTCCAAACCATAAACACTCGTATTGGGAAATTCCTTGGCGATTGCAATGGCTATACACCCGCTGCCTGTGCCTACATCCAGAATTCTGGGATTTATCTGGTTGGAATTTTTCAAATCCTTAATGACCCAGCCAACGAGTTCCTCTGTTTCCGGCCTTGGAATCAGAACTTTCTCATTTACCTGGATGGGCATTCCCAGGAAATCGGTAACTCCCAATATATATTGAATGGGACGTTCAAACTTAAGATCATGCAAAGCTTTGATCATCAATGCCTGTTCATCCTTGGCCAGGCTGAAATCCGGATCAAGCGCCAGATAATACTTTGGCAGATTGAAATAATATTCGATCAGGATGTAGAAGAAGCTGTCAACTTCGCGTTTACCATAAATGGAATCCAGTTCGGAATGAAATATTTTTTGAATGTCTTTTAGCTTCATAGATCTTTTATCATCCAGACTCCGCATGAATAATGACCGGTGTTTCCCATAGGGCTCTCCAGTCGCTTAAATCCGTTTTTCTCATAAATTGCAATGGCTGCTTTCAACTCCGGGGCCGATTCGAGATAACATCGCTTATAACCCATATCTATTGCACGTTCCATACATTTATCAAAAATTATTTTTCCATAGCCTTTCCCCCTGATTTCCGGTTTGAAGTACATCTTCTGCAGTTCGCATATCGTTTCGCTCTCATCCCGAAGCGGCTTTATTCCGGCACCGCCCATAACTTCTTTATCCTGTTCGATAACCAGGTAGAACTCTCCTGCCCCCTGGTAAGACTCAAACATATGCGAGGTTTCATAATCCTCAAAGGTAGTGCCTACAACTGGTAAGCCAAATTCCGGAAAAATATCCTTGATTATATGCTCGAGAGCCTTGTTATCATCAGGTTCGATATCTCTGATCAAAATCCGGGAATCGATCATAAAATTACCTTAGCTTTGTGTTTGTGAATATACAGAGAAATGAAAAAAGCTAAAATGAGAAAGGCTTTAATCTTATTAACAATGTTGGGACTGCTGAGCGGTTGTAAGGTGACTGAAAAACCCGAATTTGTGGGATTGGAGAACCTGTTGATCAGGGATGGGTCTAAAGACCTCATCATGGTAAGTGCCGATGCTCATTTCAGGAATCCTAACAGCGTTGGCGGCACACTTAAAACCGATGGCATAAAGATCTTTATTAATGATGTTGAGATGGCGACCATCGTTTCTGATGAGTTTGAGGTTCCCGCAGCAAGCGATTTTAAAATACCTCTCAATGCCGGCATACCCTCAGACAGCCTTTTCAGTAATAAAAGTATCGGCGGGCTGATCGGGAGCCTGTTCTCAGAATCCATCAAAGTGAGATATAAAGGTGAGATCACTTACAAAGTGTTTGGATTTAAATACAATTATCCCATCGACACT
>JBFKFP010000168.1:0-5776 GCA_041618535.1 Flavobacteriaceae bacterium | reverse complement strand
TTATCAGGCAATAGAATAATATAGAATTCCATATTTAATATGAGCCATGTTAAATATTTAACATGGCTTTTTTCTTATCATACCCACATCCCTGGCATTAAGCTTCTCCAGGAAGATCCAATCAAGCTGTAGTAAAGCCAATAAAGGTTTTATTTAATTCATATTCTCATGAAAACAACTACGATAGTATTGATCCTCCTGAGCGTATTCACAGGATCAGCTCAACAACAAATTTATAACCTCACCTTTGAGGATGGAACTGATGGCAGTAACCCTGCTTATTGGAATGTTTTTGAATCGGATACCCCGGATATAGAGATCGTCACCAACCCCGATCCTGATGGTGTCAATACCGATCCTTCAACAAAGGTTTTAAAATTGAATGTATTAACCACTAATGCCTGTTACGCTGGAGCAGAAACACAACACGCTATTCTTGGCACCTGGGTGCTTGAAGCCGGTGTCCCAAGTAATGAGACCATCAGTATGATGGTGAACAAGTCAACCATCGGGAGGATCGGTGTCAAGTTTGTTAATGCGACCAATGGAACTATTTTTGAACTCACCTCCCAAACCAATACGGTTATTAACCAATGGGAGACGTTAAGCTGGGATATCTCATCCTTTAGCGAAAGTGGTGAGAACAATAACATCGATCAGTTGGTCCTTTTTTCAGATTTTACCTGCGGTGACCCGGATAGAACAGGACCCAGTACCACTTACATAGATAATATAAGCTGGGGTGCATTAAAAACGGGAGATCCGGTTTTACCAACCTGCTCAGATGGGATCAAGAATGGAGATGAAGATGGTGTAGACTGCGGTGGCTCTGCCTGTTCCCCTTGCGAATCCTATCCTTTCGACTTCGAAACCGCTACTCCATTTGTTGGTGCCGATGGGGCCACATTCAGTATAGTTAACGATGGAGGCAATATGGTTGGTCAAATTCAGAACGCTAATGCCCAGAGTTTTTCCAACGTGCAGATCACTACGGCGCCCCTTGATTTTAGCGGCGCTCCCAAAGGCTTTTCCATGCGGGTTAGGGGAGATCGTTCAACTCCGGTATTATTCAAAGTTGAACAGGATGGTACTCCAACAACTAATTTTGAAAATTCCCAGAACTATACCACCCCGGGGCAATGGCAAACGCTGATTTTCGATTTTACGGGTGAATCCAGTAACGGTGTTTTAAATAAAACGGTTCTGTTTTTTGATATCACAGGGGCACCTTCAGCCCCCACAACATTAGATACCTTCCAATTTGACGATATTATCTTTGATGAATTGGCGGTGCTTAGCACTGATGAAAGCACAAGGTTGGAATTTAAAGTTTTTCCCAATCCGTCTTCCAACGGTTGGACTATTCAATCAACTGACATGATCAGATCCATTGATTTATTCAATATTTTAGGTCAGCAGGTCATGTCCTTCACTCCGAATTCTCTGAATGTAACCGTGAGGGCAGATGAGCTGCAAAGCGGATTATACTTTGTGAGGATTGAAGGGGAGAACGGCTCAGAGACCGTGCGCCTTGTCAGACAATAGCAAGAGGTAAAAAATTTATTGAAGCCATCTGAATTCCGGGTGGCTTTTCTTATTTTAATACCTTTAATACCAACCAACCGTATATTCCCATGAAAATTCTCATTCTTCCCTCCCTCATGGCCATATTATTCTGTTCTGCTGGAAATGCCCAGATCACGAATATCGAAGCTATGCGTATCTGGAGCGGCGACAGTCCATGGACGTTCAACAGTGACTTAAATTTTAACTACACTAATAATGATGGTGATTATAATTTCAGGATTGGTGCCTCCGCCAGCGTGCTTTATAAATTTAAAGACCTTAAAGACCTGGAGAATACAGAAGTTGGATTGATAAATAAATTATTCTTTGTAGGTAATTATTCATTAAATCGGGCCGAGGACCGGGACCTTGACAATAACTGGTTCCTTCATCTAAGATACAACCGCGAGTTCACCGATTTCTTCCGAACGGAGGCATTTATACAATTCCAGGAAAATCCACTTCTGCAGATCGACTCCCGCCGGCTCGTTGGTGCGGGTGTTAGGCTTAAACCCTTACAGGAAAGGGCAAGGGAGAACGCTAAAAAAAATTCATTGCATCTTTACATTGGCCTAGCTTATATGTATGAGGAGGAACGGAGCCAGCTGTTCGACCTTAGACTATATAATCATCGCGCCAGCACCTATCTGTCAGCATCCTTCAAATTCGGAGAATCCAATCTTACATTATCGAACATTCTTTACTATCAGCCCGTTTTGAAAGATTTTCAAAATTACAGGCTTAGCGAGAATCTGCAATTGGAATTGCCTGTAAGCAAGGTAACCACCTTCACCACCAACTTCAGCTATTTCCTTAACAACAAGGCGCCGGCCGGAGATTCAGAATACCGTTCAGCGGTATCATTCGGGCTAAGATTCAGTTTTCAGAGCAAGATCGATGGAAAAAAAAGTAAGATAGATCCTGAGTCCATTAAGAAGAAAAGGCCGAAGAATTAAATAATTCTCTTCAGCACATTTAAAGAATGTACTGTCTGCTTTGATAAAAAATGCTTAAGATTCACTATCTTTAATAGTCTCTACTTTTAAAATCTCGTTTTCAGGAAATATTACTAACTGCCTTAAATCTGATTATTTCTTGATCTGCTGAAAAAGTAGAAATCATGAGAATTACGAGATTTTCAACCATTTCACCTGTTTCTTATTTTCGAAATCATCATCGCCTGTCAGTTTTTATTTCAGTTCTGCTTTCAATTGCATTGATAAACTTGACCCTGAGTTGTTCTTATTACAAGGTTAAAGAGGTTACTTCAGACCAAGCTGAAATGGCTAAAACAATTGATGACTTCAATAAGATGGGCCGTTACGCGGTAATGCATTCAGGAACGCATAGCTGGCATCTTACCAAGCTTACCATCAATGAGGATAAACAGCTTCTTTCTGGTGAAGCTATGGAAATCAGTCCGGAACACACCTACAAGAAAAAGCGGAAATCAAGTGGTAATCGCTACAAAAAAAATGAGCAGCGACCAATGGATGAAATCCATTTTCAACTGTTACCCGGAACTCCGATTCCTGAATTAGGCCAAACTGTAGAAATTCCTTTTTCTCGCATAAGCTCTATCTCCATAAACAAATCCGACACGGGTACGGAAATAGCAGTTTTTGCACTGGGAACCGTTGGTGTATTAGCTGGTATATTTCTTATAATTCTAGCTACCAAAAGCTCATGTCCATTCTTATATGTTAAAAACGGGAACACTTACGCATTTGCAGGTGAATTATATCCTGGAGTTCTATCAGCCAATATGGAGCGTGATGATTATCTGCAGATCCATTTGTCAGAGCAAGACTTGAGTGAAATTAAAATCAGGATCGCTAATGAACTAAAAGAGATACAACATACAGACTTCGTTGAACTGATGATCATGGAAGAAATCGACAACACTGAAGTTTTACTGGATAAATATGGTAATCCTGTCACTTTCTCTGCGGTTCAGAGCCCGGTGAGTGTTTTTGAGGACGGTCTTGTTCTGAACATGGATCCAGCGCTGGTTAAGGATGAACTGGTTTATCACTTCAATTCGCTGGATAATGATTATGAAAACAAACGTCATTTAATTGTTGAGTTCAAGAATGAAAAGATCACTGACCAAGGAAAACTGTATTTAAGAGCAAAAAATTCCTTATGGCTTGACTACGTGTATGGACAGTTTAACAGCCTTTTCGGAACTTATTACCCAACCTTTCAAAAGAATCAGCAAGAAGTAAGCCTGGATAAAAGCCTGAGATGGATGAATGCCCAGCATATTCCGCTTGCTATATATGTTAAGACTTTCAAAGGCTGGCAATTTATTGACAATATCGATCCGGTTGGACCATTGGCCTTCAGGAACCTGGCCGTTCCCATCAACCTTAGTGATTGCCCGCCCGGAACTGTTCAAATTAAATTGGAAACAGGATTCATGTTCTGGGAAGTTGATTACCTTGGTTTTGATTTTTCTGAAAATCTTCCGGTTAAGATTGATTATGTACAGCCTTCTTATGCAACAGACGAAACCGGCAGGAATGTGACCAAACTGCTGAGATCTCAGGATGGTGTGTACCTGACCCAGCCAGACATCGGGAATGTCGCAGACGTTACCTTTAATCTGAAAGATCTGAATTTTTCTGAAATTGGATCTGTGTATATAAAGAACAGGGGGTACTACAATTACATTCGTAATTATACAGATGAGCCTGATTTCGATAAACTCAAGGTTTTCAGGAATGATGAGTCGTTTACAGAATTCTCAAGGTTGGAGTACCAGGTTTTGATGGATTACGCTGGAGAAAATTACTTTGCATCAAACCATGATAAGTAAAGTACTGGAGCACAACGAGATAAGAAAGAGAGCGTATAACCCGGGTCTTACAATAAAGGATTCCTCCATAATAACCGGGATCAGATTGAAGGTGCTGCATACCTTTATG
Source organism: Flavobacteriaceae bacterium (assembly GCA_041618535.1). Taxonomy (GTDB): domain Bacteria; phylum Bacteroidota; class Bacteroidia; order Flavobacteriales; family Flavobacteriaceae; genus SHLJ01. Next base: position 1,280 of record JBFKFP010000168.1, on the reverse strand, counting down.
CGCCTTCATCTGATCCTGATCGCGATGAAGTGCTATAAAAACCCTCTTGACTGGATCAGGTCATTGTTATACCTCATCAGGTTGCGCCGACAGTTCCTCGGAGATTTTGAGCTCAAGAAGATCGCAAGGGTCAATGGGAAATACTATATGGGGATTTATATCCCTGCCTGGTTCAGTAAGGGATTCGAATACTTTGTAATAAACGAACTTAAATCTTTCAAGCCCGTTTCAACCCCATCTCTCAGATTCAATAATGTGTTCCTTGCCGTTACTTCAAAGTGCGCGCTTCAATGTGAACATTGTTATGAATGGGAAAGGTTGAATAAGAAAGAGGAACCCTCTGTAAAGGACCTGCTAGAAATAATAAATAAAGTGAGAGTTCTTGGAACCACTCAAATTCATCTAACAGGAGGTGAGCCGCTTATGAAGATCGATCTGATTCTGGAATTGCTGAGATTGTCTCCTAAAGATATCGATTACTGGATCGGGACATCCGGTTACTCCCTCAATGAAAATAGTGCGAGAATCCTGAAAGAAGCAGGAATAACTGGTCTTGTTATTAGTCTTGATCACTTCAAGCCTGATGAGCACAATAAATTCAGAAGATCACAGAATGCTTTTAATTGGGCCATTGAGGCAGTCAGATCTGCCGTCGCCAGTAAAATGGTCGTCGCATTATCATTGTGTGCGACAAAGAAATTCATTTCGGAAGAAAACCTGATTGCCTATATGAATTTGGCTGAAAGCTTGGGTGTCTCATTTGTTCAAATAATAGAACCTAAAGCGGTTGGTCATTATAAGAACAAATCTGTTGAATTAAGTCCGGAGCAGATAGATCTGCTGGAGCGATTTCATGTGAAAATGAATTTCACGCATGCGGGAAGATCATATCCTGTTATCGGATATCATGAGCAATACCAAAGGAGAAAAGGATGCCTGTCTGCCGGAAAAAGGGCTATTTACCTCGATATACATGGAAATCTGCATGCCTGCCCATTCTGCCAGAAAATAAGAGGAAACATTCTGGATTCCGAATTTGACAACGAGCTGGAAAAATTGAGAATTGAGGGGTGTAACTCAGTGAAATGTTGAGTTTTATCAATTTTCACGGGATTTACAGAATCCATTCCATCCCTCGCTGTAAATATAAAAGTGAACGCTGCGCGTTTTCCTTTTTTATTCCACAAACAACAGGATTTACAGAATCCATTCCATCCCTCGCTGTAAATATAAAAGTGAACGCTGCGCGTTTTCCTTTTTTATTCCACAAACAACAGGAT
>JBFKFP010000167.1:0-5786 GCA_041618535.1 Flavobacteriaceae bacterium | reverse complement strand
CAGAGCAACTGGTAGATCTAGGGTTTGACTCCGGAAGGATGAAAACAGGCACTCCACCAAGGGTTGACGGACGTTCCCTTGATTACAGTAAAATGATAGAACAACCCGGAGATGAGTTTCCGGAGAAATTCTCTTATTCCGATATAACAAAACCCTTAACAAATCAACGATCCTGTCATATGACCTATACCAGCCCGGAAGTTCATGAACTTTTAAGGGAGGGCTTTGACAGGTCTCCGATGTTTAACGGACGGATCCAGAGCACGGGGCCCAGGTATTGCCCGTCGATCGAAGACAAGATAGATCGCTTTGCCGATAAGGAGAGGCATCAGATTTTCGTTGAACCCGAAGGATGGAATACCGTTGAGGTATATGTTAACGGTTTCTCAACATCCCTGCCTGAGGACGTTCAGTTCAAGGCCTTACGCTCTGTAGCCGGTTTTGAAAATGTAAAATTTTTCAGGGCCGGGTATGCCATTGAATACGACTACTTCCCTCCTACCCAACTAAAACATACCCTGGAAACCAAACTCGTAAATGGCTTGTACTTCGCCGGCCAGATAAATGGCACCACCGGTTATGAAGAAGCTGCTTCCCAGGGATTGATGGCAGGCATAAATGCCAGCTTGCAGGTTCAGGAAAGGGAAGAATTCACCTTAAAAAGAAATGAAGCCTATATTGGGGTTTTAATTGACGACCTCATAACTAAAGGAACGGAAGAACCTTACCGTATGTTTACCTCAAGGGCAGAGTACAGGACTTTGTTAAGACAGGACAACGCAGATATCAGGTTAACACCTAAATCATATAAGATTGGCCTGGCTAAGGAAGATCGAATGAAAAGGATGGATGAAAAATTGTCAAAAACTGAAAGTTTTGTAAACTTCTTTAAAGAAACCAGTGTCAAACCCGAAGACATTAATCCAATTTTAGAGAGAAAAGGTTCTGCGCCGGTTCGTCAGTCCGATAAAATGTACAAGGTATTTTCAAGGCCAAGGATCAGCATGACAGACATGCGTCAATTGAAACCTGTAGAAGCATTCATCAAAACGAACACACTGGACGACGAAGTAATTGAGCAGACCGAGATACAGGTAAAATATTCAGGGTATATCGAAAAGGAGAAAAATAATGCCGACAGGTTGAACAGGCTGGAGGGCATTAAGATCCCTAATAATTTTGATTATTCCAGGATTAAATCCATGAGTTACGAAGCGAGAGAGAAGCTGAACCAGATACAACCAACTACCGTTTCTCAAGCATCGAGGATCAGCGGGGTTTCTCCTAATGACATCTCAGTTCTCCTGGTTTATATGGGTCGCTAAAATAAATGTTCCACGTGAAACAATCGGTCTTGAATGTCAGAAACTAATGCTAATTCTCTTGTTAAAGATCATGCGGTTTCAGGCGAAGAATTCGAATTGATCTATGATCCCGATTACAAATGGCTGAAGACTTTCCCTCATCCAGGCAAGGATGATATTCACCGTTATTATGAAAGTCCCGATTATATCTCTCATACGGACTCCAGGAGAAACCTGTTTGAGAAAATTTATCACCTTGTAAAACAATTCAATCTCAAACGGAAGTATCGCATATTGGAAAAATATCACCCCGAACCGGCCACCCTGCTGGATATCGGATGCGGAACGGGCGACTTTCTATCATTCTGTCAACGAAAAGGATGGGATATTTCCGGAATTGAACCCAGCGACAGTGCTCGGGCCATAGCATCTGCAAAGACGAATATCAGTATATATGGCAACTCGGGATGGACCCGTTTGGAAAACCAAAAATATGACTGCATAAGCCTTTGGCATGTACTCGAGCACCTGTATAGTCCTTCGGCCGAAATTGAGCGTTATTCAAAAATGCTCAATCAGAACGGCTCCATAATTTTGGCAGTCCCCAACTATAGAAGCCTTGATGCTTCATTCTACAAATCATTCTGGGCCGCCTGGGATGTTCCAAGACACCTCTGGCACTTTTCACAGCAAAGTATCCATCGCCTGGCAACTGAAAACGGACTTAAAGTGGCAGGGGTCTACCCCATGCTTTTCGATGCTTACTATGTCAGCCTCTTATCTGAAAAATACAGGTCGGGCTGGATGAATATCTTCAATGCATTCTTTGTGGCCACTCGCTCCAATCTCAGCGCAAGCAAAACAGGAGAATACTCATCCCTGATTTATGTGCTGAAAAGCCCTTAAAACCATTTTAAGCCCATTTAAGGGCGCATTAAAGCCGACTGCAGGCTCTTTATCCAAAAACAAAAAATAGTCGTTCTGCTAATTTCTTTTTACGGCAAAACAAATAGAGTGAAACTATAGTGAATTAAACAATAAATAGATTTTAATTATCGCATTCATTTCTTTCAATTTTAGAGTTTATCAGAGATACTTTTCTATTTTTGCCGAAACAAATTAAAAAGAAATTATGAGGTCAGTTTTCACCTTAATATGTTTAGGCTTGATGTTGTTGGGTTGCCAGGAACAGGCCAGGATTGGGTTTGTTGACAATGGCAAGGTCATAAACGAGTATCAGGAAAAGATAGATATTGAAGAAAAGTATAAGGCGAAAGATGCGGTCTTTTCTAAAAAGACAGACAGTATTGGGCAGGCCTTCCAGCTCGAAGCTCAGGATTTTCAGCAGAAAGCAAGCCGGATGTCTCAGCAGAAAGCCCAGGAGATGTACGATCAGCTTGGCCAGAAACAGCAATTACTGCAACAGCAACTTCAATTTGAACAACAACAATTGCAGCAGGCTTTCAATGCGGAGATCGATTCGGTCATCGTCAAGGTTAAGGACTTCGTGAAGTCGTATGGTGAAAAAAATGGGTACAAAGTGATCCTCGGAACCACAGATGCATCAAGCACCGTGATGTATGGTCTGCCAGAAGACGACATTACCCAGATCGTTCTCGATTCATTGAACGCATCCTATAAAAAGTCGAAAGAATAAACAGGCTGAAGGCCTAGGTCATACAAAGAAACTCAGTGCTGAAGGAATAATTCGTGCCCTGAAGGAACCGCGTCCTATAAGTTCCCCGTCGGCTTGTATAAATGGAGCCTGATCCATAATATCTACATTCAGGGAAATCGATTTGCTTGATTTCACACGCCTGTCAGACCCGGCTTTACCGTTAAACAATTTCGGCAGGAATTTAATTATTTCAGGTTTTGAAATAGCCGGAACAAGGCTTATATCAAATTTACCATCATCCGAAACCGGGTCATGAGTGAGTTGCATTCCACCACCCGAATAACGTCCGATCCCGGCAATGAGCATAAAAATTCTCCCTGAAAAATTCTCTTTTCCCAAGCCTATCCGCGCTTGAAAATTTTTATAAGTGGCCAGGCTTATCATGGCGCCTGCAAGATAAGCAAACGCCCCCCAATGCTTGAACCTGTGGATCTTCTCTACAACATAACCATCAAATCCGACGCCAGCAAGGTTATTAAAATATATGGTCTTCGGATCGTCTCCCTTTAATTCCAGAACCCCGATGTCTTGTTTAACAAGATTATTTTGCAGGATTCTGTCAATAGCTAACTCGTATTTCCGGGGAATACCATAATGTCTGGCCCAGTCATTACCAGTGCCCACAGGGATCAAGCCGATACTGCAGATGCCTTTATCCACTTTATCCTGCAGCATCAGGGCGTTAACGGTTTCATGCAGGGTGCCATCGCCCCCTACTGCGATGAACCTCCGGAAGCCCTTATTAAGGGCGTCCTCGATTATTGATAATGCATGACCGGGAAATTCGGTTTTGGAATATATGAAAGCCATTGATCTCTTCTTCATAGAGGCCTTAATTCCCGGCCAGATTCTCTTTGCTTTCCCGCCTCCTGAGCTCGGATTCACAAGCACGAACCAATCAGATCTTTCAGGGGCTATCATGAGGCCTTTTTATGTAGAAGACGTGTTAACTTGATGGACAGGTCGGTCAGTACGATTTTTGAATTGGCGTTTCGCTCGATATGGTAAATGGCATCCTGGAGTTCTGAATGAATTTCAAGGATATTATTCTCATGAACAAAAGGAGCGAATTTATCCAGGCTGAAGCCCTTCATCTCGGATTCAGAGTAAACCAGCTGCGGGACAGAATAATTGAGCATCAAGGCCTGCCTGAACATTCCAAGGCAGTAATGAAGAAATTGTTTTTGGGTTTCCCGCCCTGTTTTAGCCACCTCCTCGCTCCATGTTATAAGGTCGTGAATAGCAGATTTACTGCCTTTGGCCTTAAATGCACTTCTAACCCAGAAGACGAACCACTTCTCAAATTGCTGATCTTCACTGTCTGAATAAATCAGGTCTGTTGCCTTATTAAAATTGCCATTTGCCTGATGAGCGATTTTAACAGCGATCGCCTCCTCTAACCCATAGGTCTTTACCAGGGCCTTTTTTATAACTTCCTCTGGTAATGGCGGGAAATGCAGGATCTGGCAACGCGACCGTATGGTGGAGATCAATTGTTCTTCATCCTCACAAATGAGGATAAAGATTGTTTTTTGAGGGGGCTCTTCCAGCAGCTTAAGCAGTTTATTGGCGCATGCGGTATTCATCTTTTCAGCCATCCATACAATCATGACCTTGTAGCCTCCCTCATAAGATTTCAATGACAGGGACCTTACTATCTCTGCGGCCTCATCCACTCCAATTTGCCCCTGCTTGTTGTCCACCCCAAGTTTTGTGTACCAATCATAAAGGTTACAATAAGGTTGCTCCTTAATCAGACCGCGCCATTCTTCCAGAAACATTTTGGAGACCGGCTTACTTTTTACCTTGTCGTTCGTGGCAACCGGAAAAACGAAATGAAGATCCGGATGAGACAGATGATCAAATTTCAAATTACAAGATTCATTTCCACCTTCACTCTCTCCGTTCGAATTTCCACAAAGTATATACCGCGCATAGGCTATCGCCATAGGCAGCGCCCCACAACCTTCCGGTCCGGCAAAAAGCTGTGCATGAGGAATCCGACCATTGCCCACACTGTGAGTAAGATGATTTTTCAGATGATCCTGGCCTAAAACATCAGAGAATCGCATGACACAAATATAATATAATTCAATCCCCCACTCTGGCATTAAACCGTTATATTTAGGCGCAATTTCAGAGCTTTATATGAGAGTGATCTTCAGTTTGTGCTTATTGTTTTTCCTGACGGGCGGCCCTGTGATCATCGCCCAGGGAGAACCGGCATTTAAGATGGCGACAAACCATTATATAAATGGAGACGCCGTTATTATAGGTAATAATATCCTGAGCGCCCATGAGAGCAAACCGCATAACGAGTTCTCTCTTCTCAATGATCAGATCAAAATGCAATATATCGACATTGACGACAGGGGCAAAACATTTTCCTCAAGCTCGGCCAGCCTCAAGATTGACAGTCCGACAGCATCAGTCGTTAGTGCTACTCTTTATTGGACAGGGGTTTACCCGTTTGTAAAGGGAACAAAACGCCAACGGGGAGAGGAGATCATCTACTATGGTAGCGGGGAGAGGGATGATACGTTTAACAAGGTCCTGTTTAAACCGCCGGGAGCAGAAGATTACATAAAGGTTCAGGGAAACATTCTTTTTGACGGAATCCATGAGGACGGTTATGAAGATAGCGCCCCGTATTTCTGTTATGCGGATGTCACCTCATTGATCAGGGATTCAAACCAGTTAAATGGTGATTATATGGTAGCTAATGTCAAAGCTACTCAGGGTTATGTTTCCGGCGGAAGTGCTGCCGGATGGTTGCTATTCCTGGTTTATGAATCGGAAGATCT
>JBFKFP010000166.1:0-5793 GCA_041618535.1 Flavobacteriaceae bacterium | reverse complement strand
GGCAGACTTTTTTATTTGAATCCATCATACAGATGGTATTTGATTGTGGAGTCGGCGGGATTACTGAGGTGATCCCTTCTTTCCCATCCTGCAAATACCATCCGTGATGCTGTCGCATCCCATGTATCCAAACAAAAAAAATCTCCTCGAGCAGGCTCGGCAGACTTTTTTATTTGAATCCATCATACAGATGGTATTTGATTGTGGAGTCGGCGGGATTCGAACCCGCGTCCAAACAAGCTACCAAATAGCTTTCTACAGGTTTAGTTCGCTGTTGATTTTCGACCAAGAGCCTGCTGCGAACCGCATACCCGTGGCTTAGCTTCTTAATTTTCGAGAGAAATCCGAAGCATATTTCTCCCTAGGTTTACTTTTACGATGCCTCTAAACTGAACGCCGTATACCAGGGCTTTCAAGAGACATTTAGCACTCCCGCCTTGCGGGACTAGGCTTAAATCTTACTTTAATTCAGATTATTAAGCAGCTAAAGCGTAGTTATTCTCGCCGTTTAAATTTTGATATAGCCTTTAACGCGTCTCGATATCATTACGCGACCTGCTTACTAGTCGATACAACTCGCTGTCAAAACCAGTCGACCCCATATTTTCAAAGATCTTAATCCTTTGTTTCAAAGGCAAGCGAAGTTAATCAAAAAACTTGTTCATGCGCTTAAATCCACCTATTTTTGAGCAAATTCCATTCCATTTAAGAATCTATGAAATTTGCATTGATCAGAGAACAAAAATCGCCACCAGATCGCCGTGTGGTGCTCTCCCCGGAAGCCTGTCAAAAGGTCATATCCGATTATCCTGGTACCAAAATCCTCGTGGAAGCATCGCCCAACCGGGTATTTTCCGATGAGTATTACCAGAGATGTGGTTTTGAGGTGCTGGATGATGTTTCCGATGCGGATGTTATGTTAGGTGTAAAAGAGGTGCCGGTTGATGCACTTGTTCCAAACAAATCTTATTTCATCTTTGCCCACGTCATAAAAAAACAGCCGTACAACCGCAAATTACTGAAGGCGATACTCGAAAAGAATATCGAGCTTTATGATCATGAAACCGTAGTCAATAAAGATGGTTTCCGCCTGATCGGATTCGGTTATTATGCCGGGATAGCAGGTGCCTATAACGGGATCCGCGCATACGGACTCAAGCATAAACTCTTTGAAATTCCCAAAGCTGTCGATCTCGAGAAAAAGGATAGGTTAATAGAAACACTGAAATCCATCAGTCTTCCTGCCATCAAGATCGTACTTACAGGAAAAGGGCGGGTAGGAAGTGGTGCCAAGGAAATCCTTGACGAGATGGGAATCAGGGAAGTTGACGTTGATGAATACCTGAATAAAAACTTCGAAGAGGCAGTTTACGTGAACATCGATGTGCTGGATTATAATGAAAGGCTGGACGGAAAGGTTATTGATATGTTCGACTTCTTTGACAATCCGGGGGAGTATAGGTCTACCTTTATGAAATATGCCGGGGTAAGCGACTTGTTCATAGCGGGTCACTTTTACGGCGAGGGTGCGCCTTATCTTATTAGCCGAGAGGATGCTAAATCAAGAGGTTTTAAAATCTCGGTGATAGCTGATATCAGCTGTGATGTTGATGGGCCGGTTGCCCCGACCCTCAGAGCATCTTCCATTGAAGAACCGGTTTATGGCTATGATCCCGTATCTGAATCTGAGGTGGATTTCATGCAGGATAAAGCAATTGGAGTTATGGCTGTCGATAATTTACCATGCGAGGTCCCTGATAACGCTAGTCGCGGATTCGGATTCATGTTCCTAGAGCATGTGATGCCGGCTTTCTTTAACGGTGATAAGGATGGGGTCCTTGATCGCGCCAGAATTACAGATAATGGAAAACTGACTCCAAGGTTTGCATACCTTCAGGATTATGCCGAAGGTACGGAATGAAAGGTCAAGAGTTAATTTATCAGGAATAGAAAAGGAATAAAAAAACCTGCCATTAAGAATGGCAGGTTAAGTAATCAATTCAAATGTGGTTATATAACTTTTACGTTTACCGCATTCATTCCTTTTTTACCTTCCTTTAATTCAAATTCAACAGCATCACCCATTTTAACTTCCTCGGTCAATCCTGAGATGTGAACGAAGTACTCTGCACCTGAATCGTCTTCCGTAATGAATCCATAACCTTTGGACTCATTGAAGAACTTAACTTTACCTTGTTTCAAAATATGTAATTAAAAATTAAAGTACAAAGTTAAACTTTTACATTTGAATAGCCCGTTATTCTCTAAATTTTCTCAAAAGTCATCGCTTAATCCAGTATTTTTCTGATAAACAGCTTTGTATCAACAGAGATTTTCGTGTAAACTTTTTGATTATAGGAATAACGATGTTTTAATTTAAATATTTGCAAATTCCCAACCGGCCAACGGATCATCACTGATGTCAATTTCTGTCTCGTTCAAGGTGATGCCATGCTCAAGAAAGGCTTTTAAATTCGTCAGCCAAAAAGTCCATCCGTTGCTGCATCCAATATGCACTTCAAGGATGGTCTTCTCATCGGTCGGCATATCGAATTGTTTAAGTATAACCAGCACCGAATCCCCAATTGTTTCCAGTTTTACCGAAACCTTGCTTCGGTCACCAAAACTGAACACAAGCCAATCACGTCCATTAGCTTCTACAATGATACCGGATTCTGTAGGTTCCCAATTGTGCCACTGCCAGGAATAACGGTCTCCCGTCAGGGTAAATGCGTTTTCAGCGATCAATGCCTCATCCCGGTAGAATTCAGCCGATTTGAGAAACCAGCTTTCCATTCCCTTCCGGGTTGACCAGCAGCCATAAACCTTCTCAAGGGATGATTTGATCCTGATTTTTTTAATAAAGTAATCAAATGCCAGTCCGTCCATAGTTATTAATTAATCTTCCATTATGATGGCAGGTAGGTCAAGTTCTCTGTAAGCTTTGTTAAAGGCTGTCATTTCATTCTGAATGATCTCATCCCGGACTTTTCGGAAATTGTTCCATTCAGCGGCCAGATCGGCAAATCGTTGCTTGGCCCCTTTGGTAACGCGTGGTTCAGGTACATCAATAAATCCTTTCAGGTGCATAAGCTGTGCATTGAGTTTATTGTTGAAATTGATCACATCCTGAAAGGTTTTCTGATCCGGCTGAATCAGGTTGCGTTCCCATTTGTCGATTTTCTCCATGATGTCCTTCCCCGACTCCAGTAATTTCTTAGCGTTCTTATTCGATTTCAATAATTTTGAATAAGATTGCAATTGACTGCGGGCCGACCGCATTGAATTCACTGATTCATGGATTTCCCTGATGGTGGATTCTATGTTTTCCAGGATGGCTTGTTGCTCATCGAAATCTGCTTTGGTCGCCTTTATTTTTGGATTTTGAAGGATATCAACTTCTGTTTCTGCCTGTTTGTCTCCTAATGTCAGCCTGAGGGTATAAGTACCCGGGGCGACACTTGCACCCGAATAGTTTCCAAAAACAAAAACCTTGTCGATGGCGGGAAGAGCATCCCTGTTGAAATCCCATGTGAAGCGATTATAGCCATGCCCTGAAGGAAGCACAGCCGGACGAGGTGGTCCGCCGGGCCAGCTTTTAAAATCTTTTACAGGCCTGCTGCTGAAGCTCCGGATAACTTTTCCCGAGGAGAGGACCTCCAGTTTGAGTTCCAGGCTGTCAATTTTCTTACCTATATAATAATCGAGGGTCACTCCCCGCTTCGGATTCTGACCCAGCCCCGGGATAGGCTGGTTGGGAGCATTCCCGAAAATCCTGTAAGTGTCTTTAGGTTTAAAAATGGCCAATTCGGGTTGAGCCGGTTTTAAATTCTGAATAGGTGCGAGGTCGTCGAGGATCCAGAATGATCGTCCTGCCGTGGCAGCCACCAGGTCGTTGTCCTGTATATAGAGATCATTGATAGGGACTACCGGCAGGTTTAATTGCAATTGCTGCCAGTTCCTTCCATCGTCCTGAGAAATATACAGACCGGTTTCAGTTCCTGCGTACAACAGTCCTTTTCGCTTGTGATCCTCTCTCACTACCCGAACAAATCCGTGTGGATCATTCAGACCGTTAACCCGTTTTTCCCAGTTTTGTCCATAATCTGAGGATTTAAAGATGTAAGGTTTCAAATCCATCATTTTGTATCGCATTACGGTGATATAGACTGTAGCGGGATCATGAGGAGAGACCTCAATGCTATTTATGATTCCATCTTTTATACCCACTGGAGTGATCTCTGTCCAGCTGCTTCCGCCATTTTTCGTAACATGAACCCGTCCGTCATCGGTGCCAGCGTACAGCAGTCCTTTTTCGTGTGGTGATTCCACCAAAGACATGATGGTATTATAATTCTCTCCGCCAGCTGCTTCATTGGTATAGGGTCCTCCACCGGGCCCCTGTTTGTCTTTTTCATTCCTGCTTAGGTCCGGGCTTACAACTTCCCAGCTATGCCCGCCATCGGTGGTTTTGAATACGACATTACCAGCATGGTAGATTGTATTTCTGTCATGTGGAGAACTGATGATTGGAGCATTCCAGTTATATCGATATTTAAAGTCCTTAGGTTCAATACTCAGCCCGAGTTCAGGATATGTCTTGATCGGTTTTCCCTCACGAGAGTCGGCAACCCACCTTTCAATGATTCCCTGGTAGCAGCCACCATATACCATCTCTGGATTATCAGGATCGAAGGCCAGGAACGCGCTTTCACATCCTGCAACCGAATACCAGTCTTTCCAGTCTATTCCAAAGTCATTGGTCCTGCTTGCTATGGCAATTGCTGAATTGTCCTGTTGTCCGCCATATACATTGTAGGGTACAAGATTATCGGTTATTACCCTGTAAAACTGAGCCGTTGGCTGGTTTTGTTGTGTGCTCCAGCTTTTTCCGCCATTATGGGACACATTAGCGCCACCGTCATTGGAGTTGATCATGATCTGGTTGTTGTCAGGATTTATCCAAAGATGATGATTGTCACCATGGGGTACCGGAATATTCTGAAAGCTCCTTCCACCGTCTATGGATTTCATGACGGGAGCATTAAGCACATAAACTATATTCTCATCCTGGGGATCGGCAAAGATCTCCATGTAATACCAGGACCTCGCGATGTTGACCCGGTCAGAATTAACCTGGCGCCAAGTTTTCCCGGCGTCATCAGAGCGGTACACTCCCCCTTTTTTCCCTTCTGCCTCTATCACGGCGAATACGCGATCGGGATTAGCACGCGAAACCGAAATACCCGACTTACCGAGTGCTTCGGGAAGACCTTTTTTCAATTTATTCCAACTTTTCCCCCCATCTTCAGATTTATATAACCCTGATTGCTCACCCCCAGATTCCATGGTCCATGGATAACGCCTGTGCTCCCACATAGCGGCATAAAGTATTCTGGGGTTGGTCATATCCATGCTGAGAGAGGAAGCCCCGGTGTTTTCATCCACATAGAGAACCCTTTCCCAGGAATCACCGCCATCATTACTGCGATAGATCCCTCTTTCATTGGACGGACCGTACTGAGCCCCCTGCACTGAAACGAAAATCAGATAGGGATTTTCGGGATGGATAACCACATCGCTGATATGCCTGGAACTGTCAAGTCCTATATGTGTCCATGTCTTACCGGCATCAAAAGAGCGATACATACCGTCCCCCATAGAGGTCATAACTCCACGCGCTGCATGTTCCCCCATTCCGACGTAGATAACATTCGGATCGCTTTCGGCTACAGCAATCGCTCCTACGGTACCTGTTTTAAAGAAACCATCAGAGATGTTTCTCCAGGTGAT
>JBFKFP010000165.1:0-5841 GCA_041618535.1 Flavobacteriaceae bacterium | reverse complement strand
GGGCCAGGGTGGTGGATGAGATCCTTGCCGATCGATTTCAAAACCTTTTGCCAGAATTGATGGACAGGGCAGGAATTGATATGTGGATTCTGATCTCGCGGGAATACAATGAGGATCCTGTTCTTAAGACCATGCTCCCCGCAACCTGGCTCAATGCACGCAGAAGAACCATTATAGTATTCTACAGGAATGCTGAAAATGATTCAATTGATCGTCTGGCCGTTGCGAGGTATAATTTCGGTGAAAATATCATGTCGGCCTGGGATAAGGAAAAAGAGCCTGATCAGTGGAGGCGGCTTGTTCAGATAATTGAGGAACGCGACCCCAAGAACATCGGGCTCAATTATTCAAAGCATTTCAATATAGCTGATGGTCTTGATAAAACAGATTATGAAGAATTTATGAATGTACTCCCTGAAAAGTATTCCAATCGAGTGGTATCTGCGGAAAAACTGGCCGTAGGATGGATAGAGACCAGGACAGAGCGTGAGATGGTCGTCTATAACCAACTGGTTGATATTACTCATGATATTATAGAGGAAGCTTTTTCTGAAAGAGTAATAACTCCCGGTATTACGACTACAACCGATGTGGAATGGTGGATGCGTGATAAGGTGACTTCCCTTGGATTGGAGACATGGTTTCATCCCTCTGTTGATGTCCAGAGAAGCAATGAAGTGCTTGGGAATCATTTGTATTCATTTTCCAACCGCCCTGAGAATATGGTCATCTTGCCTGGTGACCTGCTCCATTGCGATTTTGGGATTACCTACTTAAGGTTGAACACCGATTGCCAGGAATTGGCCTATGTTCTGAAACCCGGTGAGACTTCCCCACCTGATTTCCTGGTAAAGGCGCTGGGAGAGGGTAATCGCTTACAAGATATTTTTACCCGGGAATTCAGGACGGGTAGAAGTGGGAACGAGATCCTGGCTCTCGCATTGGAGAAAGCCGGGAATTCAGGATTACGTCCTTCAATTTATACCCATCCGCTGGGGAGTTACGGTCACTCGTCAGGTCCTACCATAGGAATGTGGGATGCTCAGGGAGGAGTTCCGGGGGCCGGCGATTATCCTTTATATCCAAATACGGTTTATGCTATTGAATTGAACACAACGGTGTACCTGGAAAACTGGCAAAGAGATATTCGAATCATGCTTGAGGAGGCCGGATATTGGGGGAAAGACGGCTTTCGTTACGTGAACGGCCGGCAAACGAATTTATTGACCATACCGCGTTTGAAGTCGCAATTGGGTAATTGATTAAGCAGATAAAAAATTTGTACATTGCGGCATCATTTTTGATCGAAAGAAGCAGAATTAAAATTTTATGAATATGATACGATCGGTCGGATTTCTGGGAATAGTTCTCTTGATGACCACTCAGGCTTTTGCCCAGCAGCCCACCACCATTCAGAGGGGGCAAAGAGGATATGTTACACCCATGCAAATCGATAACTCGGCCTATATCACCGTGAAAGAACCCATGGAAGAAGCAAAAAGGGTCCTCGCCAAATGTACATCTTCCTTTGGTTTAGATGATTTTCAGCAGGAGATCCTTAAGGGGATGCTTGTTAAAAGGTACGAAGATGAAAACGCTATTCTGATGGATGAGGATAATAATAAGGATATGCGGATAAAAAAGATATCAGAAAGGGAAAAACTTTTTCATCGCGATCTTTCTTCCATTTTAACCACAGACCAGGTTGAGCAATTTAAAGACATGGATTTTACAGAAACCAAAGAAGATAAAAAACGAAAGAAAAAGAGGAAAAGACGCAATAAGGATTCTGATTAAACCGGTTTTTTCATTTCATTTCTTCCGTTTTTTTACCGCACCGTGATCCTTTCTTTTTAAACTTTTTTTAAGATTTCTGCCTGAGCCTTGACCTAATATTTTTGTAACTTGTTAGGTATTGTAAAGCAATCGTTATGAAAAAGTTTTTACTGACCTTATTTTTAGGGGTTTCTGTATTTACCCTGATCGCCCAGGAGTCTGTTGCTGTGTATTGGGATGCTTCCTATTCCATGAAAGACCGCAACATCGAGAGGGAGTTAAAATTCCTTGATAATTACTTCAAAAAGAACCAGGATATTCTTGTCAAACTTCTTGTTTTCAGCAATGAGATCATCCAGGAGGAGGAATTCAATATCTCCGGAGGGAACTGGGCCGATCTGAGGAGAGAACTATTAGGCACCATATATGACGGTGCGTCTTCTTACAACTTCCTGTTCAAGGATAAGGTTGACGAATACCTGCTGTTTACAGATGGTGTTGAAAATATAAGCAAGCTTGACCCTCCAACCGATAAACCAATCAATGTTATTTCCTCGGTTGAGAACACCAATACGACCGACCTCAAATTAGTCACTGATAAATCACAGGGCCGGTTCGTCTACCTGCCACGGGATTTTGAGTCTAAAGTGAAGGAGAAAAAGGAATTGTTAAAAAGTGCAACCCGGGATGGATATATAACAGGAGTGATTTCAGGAGCGGAAGGTAATCTTCCAAACGTGAGTGTTGTTAATCAAACCTCAGGAGACGGTGTGGCGAGCAAATTAGACGGTACTTACAGGATTGAAGCCAAGGAGGGGGACGTGCTTATATTCTCATTCCTAGGAAAGAAAACCGTGAGTGTAAGAGTGGCATTGGCTAATATAATCAATATTACCATGGCCGACATTAATCAGCAGTTAGACGAGGTTGTTCTCTCTGCTGAATCGCAGGAGGAAGAGGAGGAATTTACCAATTTGGGAAATGAATCCAGGGAAAGCCGCAGCCTGGGCTTTTCTGTGGAAACTATTTCTTCTGATGAGATATCGGAACTTGATACCGATCTTAGCCGTGCTGTAAGTGGTCAATTTTCAAACTTTGAAGTTAAAAATGATGTATTGGGAAAAACGGATATCAGCCAATTTTTGGGCCGAGGACGAAATATGTCTATCCTCCTGAACCAGTACGGAGTTGTAGTTCTGGATGGTATGCCATTGGCTCAGTCCGATTCTGGTTTCGGCGGCATTGCTTATAACCAGGACGATATCATCAATCCCGATATGATTGAGAGCATAACCTATCTTAAAGGCTTGGCAGCAACCAACCGTTTCGGTACCATCGGAAGAAATGGAGTATTGCTGATCACGACCAAGAATGGAGCCGTTGGGCGCTCATTAAAGGCAAAAGAAGATAAACCTTTGGGTACTACTGCCCAATATACAGGGAACGCCACGGAAATAAGTGACCTGGCGAATAAACCTTACATAGAAGCTTTAAAGCAAGCTAATTCTGTTAATGAGGCATTTAAGATCTATCTGGAACAACGGGCAGATCATGGAGATTCTCCTTATTTCTACATCGATGTTCACGATTATTTCAGGGGTTGGAATAATCCGCTGATCTCTGACAGGATCCTCTCTAATGTTATTGAAATCTCTCGAGATGATACGGAAGCTTTGCGTGTGGTAGCTTATAAGCAGCAGGAAAAAGGCGATCATAAGAATGCCGTTAAAACCCTTGAGCATATCTTGAAACTTGAGCCCAAACAATCCCAGTCCTACAGGGACCTTGCCCTGGGCTATATGTTGGCAGGAGAGCATCAAAGATCGTTAGATCTCTACAAGAGAATAGAGGACAATATCAACGTTGGAAGTTCAGATTTCACCGGTATAAACAAAACCGTTCAGAATGAGATGAAGAACCTCATTGCGCTTCACGGTTCAAGTCTGAATCTGTACGGGGTTGATCAGAAATTTATGCGACCTGTTCAGTACAGGTCTCGCATAGTTTTTGAATGGAACGACCTGGATGCCGAATTTGATGTAAATATTGTCAATCCCCAAAACCGGTTCTTTACCTGGTCGCATACCCAGGCAGAGAATTCTCAGATGATCCTCCAGCAAAAACAACAGGGTTTCGGTCTTGAAGAGTTCTACCTGACCTCTGGTGATTTGGGTGAATGGAAATTCAACCTCAAGTATTATGGTAAAACTTCAAACGACAAATCACCTGCTTTTGTAAAGATCACTACGTTTGAGAATTTTGGTTCTAAGAACCAGAAGATCAATATCAAGGTGGTCAGGCTGGACAAGCAGGATATTGAACAGACCGTCGCAAGGCTGGTGGTCAATTAAACCTGCAACACGCCCATATTAAAAGCTTTATCGATTGGTGAGTGGTTGGCTGCTTCTATGCCTATGGAAATCCATTCCCTTGTATCGGCAGGATCTATGATGGCATCAGTCCACAACCTTGCTGCCGCATAATAAGGGGACACCTGGTTATCGTAACGTGATTTTATCGAATTAAAGAGATCTTTTTCCTTTTCTGGAGTGATGGACTCACCCTGCTTTTTAAGGGAAGCTTTTTCTATTTGAAGCAGTACTTTTGCGGCAGAATTTCCACTCATGACGGCTAATTCCGCGCTAGGCCATGCAACGATCAGCCTGGGGTCGTATGCTTTTCCGCACATGGCGTAATTTCCCGCTCCGTAACTGTTCCCTATAATCACGGTGAATTTAGGGACAACGCTGTTACTAACGGCATTTACCATTTTAGCCCCGTCTTTGATTATCCCGCCATGTTCGCTTTTACTGCCCACCATAAACCCTGTTACATCCTGTAAGAAGACGAGAGGAATTTTTTTCTGATTGCAGTTCGCTATAAAGCGTGTGGCCTTGTCGGCAGAATCGGAATAGATGACGCCTCCGAATTGCATCTCACCCTTTTTGGTTTTAACCACTTTTCTTTGATTGGCAACAATCCCAACAGCCCAGCCGTCAATCCTGGCATATGCGGTAATAATACTCTTGCCGTAGCCCGCTTTATATTCCTCGAATTCTGAATTGTCAACCAGTCGCTCAATGACCTCGTACATATCGTACTGGTCTGACCGGGAAACAGGAATAATACCGTATATCTCCGTGGGGTCAGCTTTGGGTTTTACCGGGTCTATCCGGTTAAATCCTGCTTTTTCATAATCTCCCATCTTATCAATAATGGCCCGTATAGTATCCAGTGCAGCTTCGTCATTCTCGGCTTTATAATCGGTTACACCCGATATTTCGCAATGCGTTGTGGCACCACCCAGGGTTTCGTTATCTATGCTCTCCCCAATCGCTGCTTTCACAAGGTAACTTCCAGCCAGGAAAATGCTGCCGGTTTTATCAACGATAAGGGCCTCATCGCTCATTATGGGTAAATAAGCACCACCCGCCACACAACTTCCCATTACAGCAGATATTTGAGTGATTCCCATACTGCTCATAACTGCGTTGTTTCGAAAAATGCGACCGAAATGCTCCTTATCCGGAAAGATCTCATCCTGCATGGGTAAGTAGACACCTGCACTGTCAACGAGGTAGATGATAGGTAGACGGTTTTCTATGGCGATCTCCTGTGCGCGCAAATTCTTTTTTCCTGTGATCGGAAACCAGGCACCCGCTTTCACGGTTGCGTCATTGGCAACTACTATACACTGTCTGCCATTGATATAACCGATTTTTACGACCACTCCACCGGACGGGCAACCACCATGCTCGGCATACATGCCGTCACCCGCGAATGCACCTATCTCAATACTCCTGGAATTTTTATCGAAGAGGTATTCGATGCGCTCCCTGGCAGTTAGTTTTCCCTTGTCATGATGCTTTTCAATGCGCTTTTTTCCACCGCCGAGTTTTACCTGTGCGTAACGTTTTTTAAGCTCAGACAACATCATCTTATTCCTGTCTTCATTCTTATTGAAGTTCAAATCCATGGGAAAACTTTATTAGTAAAGGCAAAAATACGAAGAAAAGGAGCACAGATTTCAAAGGAATGTTAATTAAATGTTACATGGAAATATAT
>JBFKFP010000164.1:0-5904 GCA_041618535.1 Flavobacteriaceae bacterium | reverse complement strand
TTTGGTCAGTTACTGGAACATTCTCCGTTTTGCGAACGTGACATTCGTCGGCCCAATGAATTGGAAACCCATGATGAAAAAGGTGACTTCCTCATAAAGATCAAGAAAAACGATGCCTTATTTAACATGACTTATGCCACACATCCTTTTGATGTTGTGGGCTATGATGGTTTTAACTATCCCTATGCCTTTTCCATACACGACTTCGAGCCTATAACGGGCAGGGTACATCAACCACCTCCGGTACACCAGACTTTCGAGACGGACGCGTTTGTTGTTTGTTCTTTTGTGCCAAGGATGTATGACTATCACCCGAAGGCTATTCCTGCGCCATACAACCATAGCAATATCGACAGCGATGAGGTGCTTTATTATGTGGATGGAGATTTCATGAGCAGGAATGACATCGAGCCCGGCCATATATCGCTTCACCCGGCAGGCATCCCACACGGGCCTCACCCCGGCGCAATGGAGAGGAGTATCGGCAAAACCGAAACGGAAGAGCTGGCTGTGATGGTTGACACCTTCAAGCCGCTGCAGATTACGGTGGAGGCAATGAAAATTGCCGACAATGACTATTATAAATCATGGTTGGAAAAAGAATAATATTATGAGTAAGGAATTAAAATCTGTTGACTATGGACTCGAGAAGATATTTGAAGGAGCTCAGGATTTCCTTCCGCTTCTAGGGACCGACTATGTGGAATTTTATGTGGGAAATGCAAAGCAGGCTGCCCATTATTATAAAACGGCCTTCGGATTTCAGTCTTTTGCATATAAAGGGCTGGAAACCGGTTCAAGGGACCGAGTGAGTTATGTGTTGAAACAGGATAAGATAAGGCTGGTCCTGACATCACCTCTGAACAGTAAGTCTGACATCAATGAACATATCGTAAAACATGGCGATGGAGTGAAAGTGATCGCCCTATGGGTTGAGGATGCAAAAAGCGCCTTTGAGGAGACCGTAAAAAGAGGGGCAAAACCATACCTCGAACCCTTTACAGAAGAGGATGACAATGGAAGTGTCGTGCGGTCAGGTATCCATACCTATGGAGACACTGTTCATATTTTCGTTGAGAGAAAGAATTATAAAGGCCTCTTTCTTCCTGGATTCGAGGCCTGGGAATCAGGTTATAACCCCAAACCGGTTGGTCTTAAGTTTATTGATCACATGGTAGGAAATGTAGGTTGGGGAGAGATGAACAGCTGGGTAAAGTGGTATGAAGAGGTTATGGGATTTGAAAATTTCCTCTCTTTTGACGACAAACAGATACATACTGAATATTCGGCCCTGATGAGCAAAGTGATGAGCAATGGGAATGGAAGAGTGAAGTTTCCTATAAATGAGCCTGCAGAGGGGCAGAAAAAATCTCAGATTGAGGAATACCTCGATTTCTATGAAGGTCCGGGAGTCCAGCATCTTGCATTGGCCACTGATAATATTATTGATACCATCAGGGAATTAAAAGCCAGGGGAGTTGAGTTTCTGCCGCCACCGCCGCAGTCCTATTACGAAGAGATTCCAAACAGGTGGTGAGAGCATAAGCATTTTCTTAAGGAGGATATCAATGACCTTCAGAAATTGTCAATTCTGGTCGATGCCGATGAGGAGGGTTATCTGCTGCAGATCTTCACCAAGCCGGTTGAAGACCGGCCAACACTATTCTATGAGATAATCCAGAGAATGGGCGCGAGGGGTTTCGGAGCCGGGAATTTTAAAGCCTTATTTGAGGCTATTGAACGCGAACAGGCTAATCGAGGCACCCTGTAGCCCGATTAAAACGTTAAATCTGTCAAAACTCTATCAGCTCATTTGATAGAGTTTTTGCGTTTAATTACTTTTGGAATGGTAATTGTAATTAACTGCTAACAGGCAATATATAGCTGACAATGCAGTTAGATTACAACAGATCGGAAAATGAACAGAACACTACTTTTAATAACGCTGATCCTCGTTACCTGTTTCGGTCAAGCACAGACCGACGGAGCATTTGATACCGGTGAATGGTTTCGCTTCCGCATGAGCTACAGCGGATGGATGAAGGCCGGAAACGCCACTCTTTCTGTAAATAATACCAGCTTAAACGGCAAACCTGTTTATCATGTTATAGGAAAAGGCTGGACTACAGGTGCTATAAAGTGGTTCTTCAGGGTGGAGGACCGTTATGAAAGCTACTTCGATAAAGAAACCGGCCTACCCTACCGTTTTATCCGCGACATAGATGAGGGCGGGCATACCAAAAATATCCAGATAGACTTTGATCATAAGAATAATAAGGCCTACGTTCATAATATAAAGCATGACAAACGGAGTGTAGAGATCACTGAGCCTGATGTTCATGATATGGTATCGGCCTATTATTTCCTGCGGAATAACTATGATACAGAAACCATAAGAATAGGTGATGAGATTAAACTGAATATGTTCTTCGATAACGAGAATTATGAATTTAAACTTAAATTCCTCGGCAGGGAAACCATTCGGACCAAATTCGGTAAAGTAAAATCACTCATATTTCGGCCTTATGTGATGGCGGGCAGGGTTTTTAAAGAGCAAGAAAGTTTAACACTATGGGTCAGTGCTGATAAAAATAAGATACCTTTGCGTATTAAAGCCGATCTGGCGGTGGGCTCTCTCAGGGCCGATCTCGATGCATTTAAAGGGCTAAAACATCAGTTTGAAATAGATTTCAAGTGAGATATGTCTGACCAACCTAATTATGACGACATTCTGAAAAAGTTAAAGGGAAAGTACGATCGCCTGAGCGAGGATACTGAAGACTACCTGGAGGGACTGCTATACAGTAAACCCATCACTTATTGGGACTATATTCAGACCGACGCCCTGCTTAACTTACAGATTCAACGTACCACCTTTCCTGATGAAATGGTTTTTATCGCTTATCACCAGATCAATGAGCTGATCTTCAAAATGATACTTTGGGAAATAGAACAGGTGGCCTACAGGAAGGAACTGGATGCATTCTTTTTCGAGAATAAGATCATGCGTATAAGCAGGTATTTTGATATGCTTACAACTTCTTTTAATATAATGCGCGAAGGAATGGAAGTTGAGCAATACAACAAATTCAGGCATACGCTAACACCGGCGAGCGGATTCCAAAGTGCTCAATATCGCCTTATTGAGTTCGCTTCAACAGAATTGATCAACCTGATCGATTACAGATTCAGATCTACCATAAACAGGGACACTCCGTATGAACATGCCTTCGAACATCTTTACTGGCAGGCCGCAGGCAAGGACTACAAAACGGGTGAAAAATCTACTTTAATCCTTAATTTCGAAAAACGCTATAAGAATGAATTCTTAAGGTTCATGGAAACCTATAATACCATTAACCTCTACTCCAGGTTTAAGGAATTGCCCGAGAAAGACCGTAAAGATGCTGATTTGATTAAAGCAATGCGCCATTACGACTATACAGTAAATGTGACCTGGGTCATGGCCCATTACAACGCTGCCGTACATTATATCCTGGGTCCTGATGGAGATGGTGAAGCCACAGGGGGAAGCGATTGGCAAAAATATATGCATCCAAAATATCAAAGACGAATATTTTTTCCTGAACTTTGGTCCCAGGAAGAATTAGACAACTGGGGAAAAAACATTTAAATGAGAATTAAGGGATTAATCTGCACATTATTATTTTTTCTGAATTTTCAAGCCTGCAAGACCAATGACACATCTAACGAAACTCCCCAGCTGGAGAGCGATCAGGAGGTGGAAGAGTTGATGGAGTTCGGTTACAACCTCAATAATTTTACTGTGGTTAGGGACACCATCAAACCCGGAGACACCTTCGGTTTGATCCTGGAGAGAAATAATATCTCCTATCCTAAGATTTATGAGATCGCAGAGAGGGCTAAAGACACTTTCGACATCAGGAAATTGCAGATTGGGAAGCCTTATACCCTGCTTTGTTCCAAAGATGATTCCAAAGAACCCCAATGTTTTATTTACCAGCCTAACAGGGAAGATTATGTAGTGATTGAATTTTGTGATTCCATCCTGGCTTATAAGGAGAAAAAACCTGTCACCATAAGGCGTAAGGAGGCATCAGGTATAATTACCGATAACCTGTCGATGACGATGGAGAGGCAGGGGCTCCCTATTCAGCTTATCTACGACCTTTCTGATATTTATGCATGGACAGTCGATTTCTGGAGACTTCAGAAGGGAGATCGTTTTAAGGTCATCTACAATCAGAAATTTATTGATGACACTATCAGCACCGGAATACACAGCATTGAGGCTGCTTATTTCGAATACCGGAATGAGAATTTTTATGCTTTCAACTATACCATTGACAGCACCAAGCGCATCGCCGATTATTTCGATGAGAATACAGAGAGCCTGAGACGAACATTCCTTCAGGCCCCGGTGCAGTTCAGCAGGATAAGTTCCCGCTATAACCTCAACCGCAGAATAGCATATTACGGCTATAAGCGGAGGCCGCATAAGGGAACTGATTTCGCTGCACCTGTTGGCACACCCATAATGGCTACGGCAAATGGAACGGTTAGCGAATCTGCCCGTCGTGGTGGTAACGGTAATTATGTTAAGATAAGGCATAACCCCACTTACTCTACCCAATACCTGCACATGAGCAGGCGTGCGGTCAAGGTTGGAGACTATGTTAATCAGGGAGATGTCATAGGATATGTTGGAATGACGGGAAATACTGCCGGACCTCATGTTTGCTACAGGTTCTGGAAGAATGGAAAACAGGTGGATCCCTTCAGGCAGAAGTTACCTGCTGCAGAATCTATCCCTGATAACTTGAAATCACATTATGTCGAGTATATACAACCGATAAAGCTGGAACTTGATGCAATACCATTCGAATCCATGGAAGAAATCCAAATTGATGAACAAATTACACTAAAAGAATAAATGGCTCTGCACAATATAGATCCCACCTCTACCTCGGCCTGGGATAAATTATCTTCTCATTACGAAGAGATTAAGGACATTCATATGATGGACTGGTTCGATAAAAATCCCCGTCGGGCTCAGGACTTTACTGTGAAATGGAACGATTTTTATGTAGATTTTTCAAAGAATCGAATAAACGCAGAGACTTTTGAACTGCTCATGGAGCTGGCCCATGAGGTGAAACTTAAAGATGCGATTAAAAGGTATTTCTCTGGTGACATCATCAATCAAACCGAAGGCCGTGCAGTGCTCCATACTGCGCTGAGGGCCGATGAGACCCGGGAGATTTTTGTCGATGGAGTAAATGTTGTGCCACTGGTTCAATCTGTTCAGAAAAAGATTAAAGTGTTTGTAGATGGAATAATATCTGGAAAGACAAAGGGTTTTACCGGGAAGGCATTTACCGATGTGGTGAATATCGGAATAGGAGGCTCCGACCTGGGCCCTGCCATGGTAGTGGACAGCCTGAAGCATTACAGGAATCATCTGAATGCACATTTCATCAGTAATGTTGATGGTGACCAGGTGGCGGAAATTCTGGAGAAATTAAATCCTGAGACCACCCTTTTTATAATTTGCTCAAAAACCTTTACAACACAGGAAACCCTTTCCAATGCCCGTTCTGTAAGAACCTGGTTTATGGAAAAGCTTGGTGATAAGGCGGTTTCCCAACATTTTGTTGCGGTGTCTTCCAACCAGGAGAAGGTTCGTGATTTCGGGATAGAGGAGAAAAACATCTTTCCAATGAGAGATTGGGTAGGCGGTCGGTTTTCTCTCTGGAGTGCCGTTGGTCTTAGCATCGCAGTTTGCCTCGGATACGAGAATTACAGAAAGTTACTTCGGGGTGGGAAATCTATGGACGATCATTTCAGTTCAACAGCATTTCACTCAAATATCCCGGTAATTGCAGCTTTGATAAGCGTATGGTATAACAACTTTTTTAAGGC
>JBFKFP010000163.1:0-5977 GCA_041618535.1 Flavobacteriaceae bacterium | reverse complement strand
AGGATATTACCTATAAAAAATGCGATGGCGTAGCGAGAATAGCATTTAACAGACCTGAGGTCAGAAATGCATTCCGGCCGAAGACCACCTCTGAACTCAAGCAGGCGTTCTATGACGCACAGGAAGACACTTCAATAGGGGTTGTACTCCTTAGTGCTGAAGGTCCGTCTCCCAAAGATGGAGTCTGGAGCTTCTGTTCGGGTGGTGATCAGAAATCAAGAGGGCAGCAGGGGTATGTAGGCGCAGATGGTTATCACAGGTTAAATATTCTGGACGTACAGCGCCAGATCAGGTTTATGCCAAAGGCTGTTATCGCGGTGGTCCCGGGATGGGCAGTTGGAGGAGGACACAGCCTGCACGTAGTTTGCGACCTGACCCTGGCAAGCAAAGAGCATGCGATCTTTAAACAAACGGATGCCGATGTAACTAGTTTCGATGGTGGTTATGGCTCGGCCTACCTTGCCAAAATGGTTGGCCAGAAAAAAGCTCGTGAAATTTTCTTCCTCGGACGAAACTACTCAGCAGGCGAAGCTTACGAAATGGGTATGGTTAACAAGGTTGTTCCCCATGCCGACCTGGAAAATACCGCCTATGAATGGGCACAGGAGATCCTCGCCAAATCACCAACCTCTATAAAAATGCTGAAGTTCGCCATGAACCTTACAGACGACGGGATGGTGGGCCAGCAGGTATTCGCAGGTGAAGCTACACGCCTGGCATACATGACCGATGAAGCCAAAGAAGGGCGAGATGCTTTCCTTGAAAAAAGAAAGCCGAATTTTGAAAAAAAGTGGATCCCTTAATTCCTTAAGACCGCCAAATGAACCGACTCAAACCCTGGTTGTCTGCTTTTAGATTAAGGACCTTACCTCTATCGGTTTCCGGTGTAATGCTCGGGGGGTTCTTTGCTTTCTACAACGGGGTATTTGAGATTCTAACCTTTATACTGGCAATTTTAACCACCATAAGCTTACAGATTCTGTCTAACCTTGCAAATGACTATGGCGACGGGGTTAAAGGAACGGATAATGAGGATCGCATCGGCCCTCAAAGAGCCATTCAGAGCGGCAGTATTACTCCAAACCAGATGTATCATGCTATCCGGATCAATATCCTTGTAGTCATAATTTTGGTGATCGGCACTGTTTTCCGCGCCTTCGGAATTGCCAACGTGGTATATTCACTGGTCTTTTTAATTTTAGGCGGATTGGCGGTTTATGCCGCTATCAAATATACCATTGGGCAATCTGCTTATGGTTATCGGGCCCTTGGCGACCTAATGGTCTTTTTGTTCTTCGGTTTGCTAAGTGTAATCGGGTCCTATTTCCTTTTCGCCAAACAGATTGATCATGTTACTGTTCTTCCTGCCTGTATGATCGGTTTGCTTAGTGTAGGCGTCCTTAATCTTAACAATATGAGAGACCTCGAATCTGACAGGATGTCCAGCAAGATTACCATTGCGGTGAAATTGGGCTGGAAAAGAGCCCGGGCGTATCATGTTACCGTAATTTCAGTTGCGATGATAATAGGAATTTTCTTCGGACTTCTTTATTATACTTCTCCATTCAGCCTGCTGTTCTTCATTATCTATGTTCCCCTTGTATTGCATTTAAGAGCTGTCATCATAACAGATCAGGCCTCGAGCCTCGACCCTCAACTTAAAGTGCTGGCCTTATCTACCTTCTTCCTCTCTCTGTTAATGGGAATAGGACATATTTATAATGCTATTTAATTCGTAATTTTATAAAAATTCTGACTTATGAAAATTACCTTTTTGGGACATGCCAGTTTGCATATTGAGGTAGGCGGACAGGATATCATTGTTGATCCCTTTATCAGTGGAAACCCTCTGGCCGAAGAGATCGATATAAATTCATTACAGGCCGATTATATTTTACTTACCCATGCTCACCAGGATCATATCCTTGATGTGGAAAGCATAGCAAAGCGGACAGGGGCGAAGGTTGTTTCTAATTTTGAGATCGTCACCCACTTCCAGTCCAAGGGTATCGATGGCCATCCCATGAATCATGGGGGGAACTGGAGCTTCGAATTCGGCAAGGTGAAATATGTAAATGCCATTCACACTTCCGGTTTTCCTGATGGAAGCTATGGTGGCCAGCCGGGAGGATTTGTTATTGAAGGGGAACACAAGACCATCTATATCGCAGGTGATACAGCCTTGACTATGGACATGAAGCTCATTCCGATGCAGACTAAGCTCGATCTCGCGATTCTGCCTATTGGTGATAATTTTACTATGGGAATAGATGATGCCATCATTGCAAGCGACTTCCTTGAATGCGATAAGATTCTGGGATATCATTACGATACTTTCGGTTATATCGAAATTGACCATGATGAAGCCAAGCGGAAATTTTTCAATAAGGATAAAGACCTGATGCTTCTCGATATAGGCGAATCCCTTGAGCTTTGATGAAAGCCTGGTACTCCAAGTACATACTAAATTTCAAACAACCCAGCGGCACGTCAAGAGGGGTGCTTACCCAGAAGGAAACCTGGTTTCTTTTCCTTCAGGTCGAAGATAGCATAGGGATAGGTGAATGCGGCCTTCTAAGGGGACTGAGCATTGACGATGTTCCCGGTTATGAGCAAAAGCTGTCATGGCTTTGCCTTAATATCGATAAGGAGCCATGGGATCTGTATATGGAACTCAAAGACTTTCCTTCCATTCAGTTCGGATTAGAAATGGCCATCAGATCACTCACTTCTGAGGATCCTTTCAGATTATTTCCTTCCGATTTCACAAATGGTAGGGCAAGCATCCCCATAAACGGGCTGATCTGGATGGGTGACAGGGATTTTATGGCAAGCCAGATCAGAACGAAGATCGATGAAGGCTTCGATTGCATTAAAATGAAAATAGGAGCGATCGATTTTGATACCGAATATGAACTTCTTAAAGGCCTGAGGACTGAGTTTTCGGCCAATATGATCGAAATCCGCGTTGATGCAAATGGCGCATTCGATCCTGGAGAAGCCCTGGAGAAATTAAAAAAGCTAAGCGAACTTGAATTACATTCAATAGAACAACCTATTCGTGCCGGGCAATACGGGGAAATGGCAGAACTCTGCAGGCTTTCACCCCTGAAAATCGCACTTGATGAAGAATTGATCGGGGTCACAGATGTAACATCCAGGCGAGAACTCCTACAAATCATAAAGCCTGCATATATCATTTTAAAACCAAGCCTCGTGGGTGGAATAAGAGGATCAGAGGAATGGATAAAGCTTGCAGGAGAACAGAACATCAGTTGGTGGATCACGAGTGCCCTTGAATCAAATATCGGCCTGAATGCCATCGCGCAATGGACATACGGTATAGCAGACAACACTTACCAGGGGCTTGGAACCGGTGGTTTATACACCAATAATTTTGATTCTCCATTAGTTGTAAAAAATGGTACCTTGCGCTACCAACCCGAAAAGAACTGGGAATTTAATTTGCACCTGATATGAATTATATTCAACAAGCCTACAAAGGAAAGAATGAATTATGGATGTTCCTGTTGACATCTGCCGTTGTTTCCGGGATGTTTATCATAAATTTCATTGTCTATCTGCTTTCTACTCCAGAACAGATGGAGCAGGCCTATGAATTCATGAAAAGCATCCCTGCAAATCTGAACCTGACCATCAATTTAATCCCTTTCGTTCTGCTTCTGGCCTTGCTTTTTGTTTTTGTAAAGTTCATTCATCAGCGAAGCATCCGGTCGCTAACCACATCAAGGGAGAAAATAGATTGGTCCAGAATTGGTTTCTCCTTCACTTTGATTACGGTTTTTACCCTTGTTTTTTTCGGAATATCCTATGCTGCTGATCCATCGGCCATTGCGCTTCAATTCAATCCGGTTAAATTCGGAATATTATTTCTGATTAGCATTTTGTTGTTTCCGTTCCAGATCGGTCTCGAGGAGTATTTGTTCCGCGGATATTTTATGCAGCAAATAGGAATAATCGTTAAGAACAGATGGTTTCCCCTCATTTTTACCTCTGCTATCTTCGGATTGATGCACAGTGCCAATCCCGAAGTGGCCGAAATGGGCTATATAACCATGATCTTTTATGTTGGCACAGGACTTTTACTGGGGATAATGACATTGATGGACGAAGGCCTTGAACTGGCCCTTGGTTTTCATTTCGGGAACAATCTTCTCGCAGCATTATTGATTACTTCGGAATGGTCTGCCCTTCAAACCGATGCTATATTCAGGTATACCGCTGAAGAGGCTCATAATACCTGGGTAGAAATCCTTGTCCCGGTTTTGGTATTTTATCCTGTGATATTATTTATAATGTCTAAGCGCTACGGATGGAAAAATTGGGGTGAAAAGCTATTCGGAAAGATTGTTAAGCCCTTTAAAGAGAACTATAAGGTCCTGGAAGACTGATCATTACACTATCTTGATCTCGGTTTGAATTCTTATGGGAAGAATTCGTTAATTTTACAACTTCTTTATGGGGACAATTCCAAAATATGACAAGGTACATAACCGTTTCAAGCTTGATGGCGTGCATTACAGCCATGACGATCTGAAAGAAGTTGGTTATAGCCTGGTCAAGGAAGGAGACCCATACGAAAATCAGGTCGGTGATTTCCTCTTGCACTGGTTAGATCACGAAGATACCATCGTACTCAAAACTTCCGGATCTACAGGTGATCCCAAACCCATTACGATTCCAAAACAGGTAATGGTTAATTCGGCGATAAATACAGGTGATTTCTTTAAGCTGGAACCTGGTGACCGGGCATTGTTGTGCCTGCCAGCCAGATATATAGCCGGAAAGATGATGCTTGTCCGGGCTATGATGCTCGGACTTGAGTTGGACACAGCACAACCTGCGGCCCATGTTTTGTTTACGGATATAGAGCCATACGACTTTTGTGCAATGGCCCCGATACAATTAAAAAATGCCCTCCCGAGGCTTGATTGTTTTAAAAAGATCATCGTTGGTGGAAGCCCTGTACCGGCAACTCTCGTAGAGGAAGTTCAGGGACGGACTACTGAGATCTATGAGACCTTCGGAATGACAGAGACAGCCAGTCATTTTGCGGTTAAAAAACTAAATCATCAAAATCAGGAAACCGATCGATATTTTCAATGCCTGGCAGGAAATAAACTTTCACTTGATGAAAGAGGATGCCTGGTCCTGCATTCCAATCACCTGTCGGAGGAACCAATAGTTACCAACGACCTTGTAAAGCTTCATTCCGAAACCCAGTTTGAATGGTTGGGAAGAATCGATAACGTGATCAATTCAGGTGGGATAAAACTTCATCCTGAGCAGATTGAAAGGAAAATATCACCATTTATCAAGGAACGGTTTTTTATTGCTTCAGAACCCGACAAAGATCTCGGGGAACGGGCAATTCTGTTGGTAGAATCAAAGAATGAAGAATTCGATGAGACCGTATTCAAGGTGTTGGATACCTATGAAAAACCAAAAAAAGTGTATATCCTTCCGCGGTTTGCCGAGACAGAAACCAACAAGGTTTCGCGTGAGCATACCATGGCTCTTATCAATGACTAAATTCACCCGTTGAATTCCACTATCGGCTATATTCCGGTTTTTATTATACTTAGTGGCAGATAACTTCAACTGAAAATTTAACCGATTCCTTCAAATTCTTAATCAAATCTCTATTTTCTCTATCGGGTTTGAAAACCTTGAAGCACAGAAGTAATTTTACGGGCATCCGGAAAGATGAAAAAAAGGCTGGGAGACAGAAAATACCGCATGCGCTTTTGATTACAGCAATGGGGTTACTCAACCGAATTTTTAATCCTGCCGGGGAATACCCTTTAAACCCACAATCTTTATCAAAAGAGCATTTAATATTTTCATTATTGCTTCCGTTTGGCTATAACTCCCCTTAAAGGTTAAATTTGCAGGATAGTTATTAATTTTTAATCAAATCAGACAACGATATGCGGCAGTTCTTCTTAGTTTTTTT
>JBFKFP010000162.1:0-6008 GCA_041618535.1 Flavobacteriaceae bacterium | reverse complement strand
TATGGAAATGATGCTTTTATATCATCCGGTTATTTACCACAGATCATAAAAGATAGCCTGGATATCAATTTAGAGGTGGATTACAACCTAACTGGTAAGGCCGATCTTTACCTGGTCAATAGTCGTATCCGGGCAGATTCTACAAGAATTGAAAGGGGATTGACCAACATTTTTTTCTCTGAGGTGGACACATTGAATACCATTGTTCTCGGTACGCAGCGTTTCAATAAGGAACGGAAGGTCAATTTCATAAAGGTGGAATATGGCGATGGCTATTTTTATCTGCATTTACAGCCTGTTATCTTTACCAATTATTACCTTCTCAGGGGGAAAAATAAAGAATATGCCGCCGGAGTTTTGTCCTATCTTTCAGACGAAACGATTTTCTTTGATAGCAGGAATAAGAACCGAAATTTTTTAAGTCAATCCCCAATGCGGTATATCCTGAGTCAACCCGCATTAAGGTGGGCCTGGTTGATGGGACTGTTATCAATAATTGCTTTTATCCTCTTTAATGCCAAACGCAAGCAGCGGATCGTCCCCGTTTTAAAACCCAATGAAAACAGTACGGTTGCTTTTACCAAAACGATTGGCAACCTTTACTATGAGACCAGGGACCACACGAACATTATCGATAAAAAGATCACCTATTTCCTCGAACATATCAGGAGGGTATACTATCTTGACACTCAGCTCTTGGATGAGAGATTTATGAAATCTCTTGCCATGAAATCTGGGAAAAACCATTCAATCGTAAAAAAATTAATCAATATGATCGCACACCTCAAGGCAAAACCCACCCCGGATGAGAACGACCTTCTTGAGCTAAACAATGCGATGGAGAACTTTTATAACAATTAAATATGGAACATTTAGAAGACCCGAATCAGGAAAAACTCAATAAACAGCAGTCTTCTGGAGAATCCGATTCCGATCATGCCGGCCTCTCCGGGGATGAAGCGAACTTGGAATTCGAGAATCGTATCGATCTCAGCGAACTTCAACAGGGTATAGACCTCATAAAAAATGAGATCGGAAAAGTAATTGTAGGCCAAAAACATATAATCGATATGCTGGTGGCCTCCATCCTGGCTAATGGGCATTCACTGATTGAAGGAGTACCCGGAGTTGCTAAAACAATCTCGGCAAAACTCCTGGCAAAGTCGCTTGCGATCGACTTCAGCAGAATACAGTTCACTCCGGATCTCATGCCAAGTGATATTCTGGGGACTTCGGTCTTCAATTTAAAGACCACCGAGTTCGAGTTCAAACCTGGTCCTATATTTTCAAACATGATCTTAATAGATGAGATCAACAGGGCTCCGGCCAAGACGCAGGCGGCCCTTTTCGAAGTCATGGAGGAAAGACAGATAACCATTGACGGGCATAAATACCGCATGGATCTGCCGTTCATCGTATTGGCTACACAGAATCCAATAGAGCAGGAAGGAACCTACAGACTCCCGGAAGCGCAATTAGACCGCTTTTTATTCAAGATCGATATCGACTACCCTGATCGGGAAGAGGAAGTGGAAATCATCAACAGGGAACAACTGTTGAAAGGTGCTGAAAAAACTGAAATGATCACATCCCACATTTCGAAGGAAAAGATCAAGAGCTTCCAGGATTTGATCAATGAGATCAGGATTGAATCACACCTGGTGAAATATATTGCCGATATCATCATCAATACCCGGAACAATCCTTTCCTTTATCTCGGTGCTTCACCAAGAGCGTCTATCGCGATCCTGAAAGCTAGCAAGGCCTTTGCCGCTATGAGCGGCCGGGATTTTGTCACCCCCGAGGATATCAAAAAAGCAGCTATCCCCGTATTGCAACACCGCGTGATTGTTACTCCAGAGAGGGAAATGGAAGGAATTACAACAAAACAAATCATTAACCAGATCATCGATTCTGTTGAAATCCCGAGGTAGTGTTTAACCGTTTACGACCATTTTATATCCAAAATCGTTTTTTCTATATCAGCCTCGGACTGATCATACTTTTTATTGCCAGTTTTGTATTTCCCCCATTGTTTAATGTGGTCAAGCTAATGGTTTTGGTATTCTCGGTTTTCGTGTTAACAGATGGTCTTATCCTGTATTTGGCGAAAAAGGGAATCTCTGCGAAAAGAGAATTACCAGAAAAGTTTTCCAATGGGGATCCTAACCCCGTGATGGTCCGGATAGAAAATTTTTATACGGTTCCGATTTATGCCAGGATAATAGATGAGATACCCTATCAGTTCCAGGTGCGGGATTTTAACATTAACAGGAAGCTAAAACCAGGAAGCCAGTCTACTCTTCAATATGAGCTCAGGCCTGTTGATCGTGGCGAATATCACTTTGGAAGAATGAATATTTATGCTTCCACGGTGATCGGGCTTTTATCCCGCAGATTTATTTTTGACGATAAGGCCATGGTACCCACCTACCCCAGCTTTATTCAACTTCGGAAATATGACCTTATGGCCATTAGCAATAATCTGCGCCAATACGGAATAAAGAGGATCAGGCGGATCGGACATACCATGGAGTTTGAGCAGATTAAGGATTATGTGTTAGGAGACGATCTGCGGACTATTAACTGGAAAGCCACTGCGAAGAAAAACCATCTTATGGTCAACCAGTACCAGGATGAGAAATCACAACCGGTTTATTCTGTAATCGATAAGGGAAGAGTCATGAAAATGCCGTTTGACGGTCTGACCTTACTTGATTATGCCATTAATGCTGCCCTTGTGATCTCTAACGTGGCCCTTAAAAAACATGATAAGGCCGGGATATTCTCGTTTTCAAAAAAGGTCGAGAACAGGGTTGTTGCTGAACGCCGAACGTCCCAGATGAATCTGATCATGGAGAAACTTTACAACGTAAGCAACGACTTTTTTGAAAGTGACTTTAGTCGGCTATATGCCGATATAAAGCGACATATCACCCAGAGAAGTCTTATTCTACTGTATACCAATTTCGAAACTTTGGACGGACTCAATCGTCAATTACCCTATCTCAAAGGGATAGCTAAAAATCACCTCTTGGTTGTAATCTTCTTTAAGAACACGGAGCTGAACAATCTTATCATGAGCAAGGCGCAAACCGTTCAGCAGGTTTACGACAAGGTTATTGCCGAAAAGTTTGCCTTCGAAAAACGGCTTATCGTGAACGAGCTTAAGAAGTACGGGGTCTATTCTATCCTGACCGCCCCTGAAGACCTCACCATAGATACAATTAACACTTACCTCGAGATCAAGGCAAGAGGGTTGCTCTGATCAATTCATCCGCGTAAATCAACAGTTGAGTAAAAGCTTCTGGTTCAAAATCTAAAAATATTGGAGATTTGAATCATTGATCAAAAAACGCAGCTCTTATGAAAACACTGACACTATTAATTTTTATTCTTTTCGGGATTATTATCATTCCAGCACAGACCCTAACGGTAACAGTAGACAATGTGCTTAACGAGAAGGGAAAAATATTGGTCGCCCTGCATACGCCAGATACCTTTATGAAAGGGCCTGGAATACTTAATGCAGAAAAGAATATCAAAGGCAAAACGATAGAGTTTACATTTGATGATGTAAAACCAGGCACTTATGCCATAATGGTTCTTCACGATGAAAATGAGAACAGCCGTATGGACTATGAGCCAAATGGGATGCCGAGGGAGGCTTACGGCATGTCGAATAATCCCATTAGTTATGGTCCTCCTCAATTTGGTGACGCCAAGTTTGAAATGGGATCAGAAGATAAGCAGGTAATAATTAGGTTTTAAGAAATAAAATCAATCGAATCAAACCGGTTCATTCAACCAGGCCTTCATCATCCAAACGGTTTTTTCCTGTTCGGTAATCAGGTCACTCATCATTGAATTCGTTCCTTCATCCTCGGCCTCATCAGAGGCTTTCAGAATGACGCGCTCTATAGTCAGAAGCGCCGTAAGCGAATCCACGACCAACTGAACGGCCTCTTCATCCTTACTGATATCCTTCCCTACCGGAACTCTCGCCATTTCCATATAATCGTTAAAGGTGTGAGCCGGGGTTTCACCCAGGGTAAGTATACGCTCTGCTATCTCGTCAACCTTTATATTGGCATCGTCGTATAATTCTTCAAATTTCGCATGCAGATCGAAAAATCTCTTTCCCTTAATATTCCAGTGAATTCCTCTCAGATTCTGGTAATAAACCTGGAAATTTGCTAATAATATATTTAACTCTTCAGCCAGGTTTTTAGACTTTTCTGTCTCCAGGCCTATACTGTTTATGTTAGAAATCATAATCTCCTTTTTTTTATTTACCACAAATTTAATCTATTATTAATACGTGCTTTAATAAATTTTATTGATAGTTTTTATACATTTATAGCATAATTCAATCTCATGACCATCACCCAATTACATTACGTTCTTGCTGTTGCGGAATCCCAGAATTTTACCAAGGCAGCAGAAAAATGCTTTGTAACCCAGCCCACTTTGAGCATGCAAATCCAGAAACTTGAAGAAGAGCTGGACGTGCAGATCTTTGACCGTAGTAAGAAGCCAATTGAGCTTACCGAGATCGGAAAGAAAATAGTTTTTCAGGCGAAGAATATAGTTAACGAGGCCGACAGGATTCACGATATTGTAGACCAGCAAAAAGGGTTTATAGGCGGTGAGTTCAGGCTGGGAATAATCCCGACAATTATGCCCACCCTGCTTCCTATGTTCTTAAAAACATTTATCAAGCGTTATCCCAAGGTGAAGCTGAAAATAGAGGAACAGACCACCGAAGAGATCATCCAAAGACTTTCAGACGGACATTTAGATGCGGCAATCGCTTCTACTCCGCTGGAGAATGAAAATATCAGGGAAAGACCATTATATTATGAACCATTCGTGGCGTACATTCCTCCAACTCATCGGTTAAACCAGTCGAAGACGATTAACGTTAAAGACCTTGACATCAGCGATGTGCTTTTATTGGAAGACGGTCATTGTTTCAGGGACGGAGTCATCAACCTTTGCACTGCCTTCAAGAAGCATGAAGATGATGCTTTTCAGCTCGAGAGCGGAAGTATTGAAATGCTGGTCAAGCTATCGAATGAAGGCCTGGGAATGACCATGCTCCCCTACCTGCATACCCTTGATATGAGGGAAAAAGAAAAGGAATTCCTGCATCATTTTGATGAACCCACACCGGCAAGGGAGGTAAGCCTTATCTATCATAAAAGCGAGTTGAAAATGCAGATCATTGAAGCCCTCCGTCAAGTGATCTCCGGAATAATACGTGGAGCGATCGCTTTTCAGAATGTGAATATAATAAGCCCGATCAAAAAATAAAGCGGCCAAAAAAGCCGCTTTATATTATGTTTTTAAATACACTAAACATTGTTGTAGTTCGGGGTTTTGTTTGATCAAAGAATCAATAAAAACTCTTAACTCTTCGATCTCGTAAGGTAGCAAGCGCTGCATTGCTTTTTTCACTTCCTTACAGAACAACGAAACATCAAAACTAACTTTTTGCAGCACAGTCTTGGTGTACTCGAACATTGCTCTTGCCATATTTAATCAGTTTTTAGTTGAATAAAATAATAGGAGTAAAGATTGACTATAAGCAACATGTTTAAAATTAACCACCCCTAATTTAGAAAAAATTTGAGTTCAATGTTAATTTAAGGTTAAGTTTAACACATTAAAAAATTATAACTAATTGATAATGAGGGTTTATGGTTGCCTGAAATTCGTCAAATGCATTCATTTTAAAAACGGTTGTCACCATCTAAGATATCACCCAGTCCCCCGAGAATACTTCCTTCTCCCTTGTCTTTGCCACCCCGTTGAGGAGCGCTAGCAAGTACACGGCCTGCCAGCCTGCTGAAAGGTAAAGATTGAATGTATACGCTGCCAGGACCTTGAAGCTTTGCGAAAAACAAGCCTTCACCGCCAAATATGGTGTTCTTTATCCCACCTACAAATTCGATATCATAATCAACATCCTGGGTAAATCCCACTATGCATCCTGTGTCAACCCT
>JBFKFP010000161.1:0-6207 GCA_041618535.1 Flavobacteriaceae bacterium | reverse complement strand
CAATGAATTTCAGAAATTAAAACGGCCCTCACAGAGGAGGGCCGTAAATGAACATTGTTATGTTATTATTCCTCTTCAGAATCCTTATGGGAGAAAATATAATTGAGGCCTATCATAACCATGGATGTGGTCATGTCATAGGAAACCTCACTTCCAGGGATTGCGCCATAAGGCGGGAATTGCTGAACGAACATAGGGTTGAGAAGAGGTCCGCTGGTTTCACCACTGCTGCTGCCGTAATGGAAGACACCGTCAAGCCTCATCGCATCGCTGGCATTGAAGCTCAAACCAAATTGGAAAGCATTCTTAATAATTGCTGTAGCAGGAACATTAAAGAATGCTATTTCGTCAGGAATAGGATTGCTGCTGTAAGTATATCCGAAACGTAGTGGAACACCTTCAATCCCCTTATACTGAACTCCGGCAGAAACGATGGAGATATTCTGCCAGCCAAACCCTCTTACCTGTCCGGTAGGTGTCCACCCGGTGATATCAAAACCATCGGTATTTTCATAATCAACAAGCCTGTAATCCAGGGCAAGGTCGAAATCACCCCTGGAATATCCCAATCCCACTGAATAAATGGCCGGATAATCCATATTAAATTCGTTGGTCGCTGTCGAATTGTCGAGATAGGTGTTTTCGAATTCGAAGTTATTAAAAGATTGGGTTGATTTATAAGACAAGCCTGCCTTGAATCCTGTCCCTGAATCATAGAAAAGACCAATTTGGGCACCAAAACCAAAGGCGGATGCATTGTTGGTGGACGGGTAACCGGCCATTGTGGGATTAGCGGTTGGATTTGGCATCAATTCCAGCGAGGCCCAGTCAAAGTTAGGCTGGAAACCTATTGTCCATTTTTCAGCGAATTCATAGGCCCATGTAAATCCAACCTGTAACAGCATATAGTTAGACTCTATCCTTCCGAAACCTCCCATACTTTGAGGCATGTTTATGGGGTTGGTCATGCTTTCAGGGAAGGTCACTCCAAAGCCTGAAATTCCAAAAGCTGAAGCTCCGAAAGTATGTTTGCTGCCTTCCTTGGTCCATAAATAAGCAAGGTTGGGCAGAAATGACACCCCGCGATCATCTTCAGTAGTCCCACTGAAGAAATTGCCTGTTGGCTGTCCCATGTTGTCGAACTCGGGAACTGTTGAACTCAGCTCAGGAGATGAAAAGAAGAATCCGAGGTCAAATCTTAAAGTATTTTCATCGAAGGCTGAAATCGCTGCCGGATTCCACTGAAGGGCACCGCTTATATCAAGTGGCTGACCAGTTGCAGCACCTCCCATTGACATATTTACAGATCCTACACCTTGCATGATATGCCCGGATTGAGCATAAATAAAAGTGGATACTAATAAAACAAGAGTTTTTAAGAATGTATTTTTCATAATACCATGATTTACGTCAAACGCTAAGATAAGGACTCCTCGGGTTTGAATTTAAGCTTAAGTAAAAGTAAGGCAGAGCCAGGGTTCAAAACATGACAATTATCAACGTTGAGCCTTTTGTAACATTGGTTACAATATCGCCGGGATTCCAAAAGAATGATTATCACTGATTTCAGAGTGGAGGAATCAGTTAAAAATTCTATTTTTTAGGATTTATCTTACAAGGATGTTATTCATCCAAAAAATCAATTCTATAAACGTTTTTATCGTTCACTCGTCGATAATTTGTTCATTTTAAAAGTTTTATAAGTTTTATGTCCTATCTTTGAGATATTAGAACCAAATTTACGCCTCTTATGAATGTTATACCTACCCTGGTTATTTGTCCTTCATTTCTGCTGCAGCAAATCGATATCATTACCATTCTCATCGTGACCATAGTGTTTTTTACGGTAATGTTGATTTTAGGCGTAATGAAGTGGATAAAACTTAAGTACGAAAACGACCGGTTAAGCAGAACAGGTTTTTCTTCGGAAGAAGACAATAAAGTCTATCGCGACTTTAGAGAAGGTCATCTTTATGACAATTATTAATTGGCATAAAACGTGAAAATTTAAAAGCTCCGGATTTCTCCGGAGCTTTTTTATCGAATTAACTTCTTGTATTTTATTCGTTTGGGCATAATGTCGGCTCCAAGACGTTTTTTCTTATTTTCCTCGTAATCACTAAAACCACCCTCAAAATAATAGACCTGGCTGTCACCTTCAAAGGCCAGGATATGAGTGCAGATCCTGTCGAGAAACCAACGATCATGCGAGATGACCACTGCACAACCCGCAAAATTCTCCAAACCCTCTTCCAGGGCTCTTAAGGTGTTTACATCCAGATCGTTAGTTGGTTCATCCAGCAATAATACATTTCCTTCCTCCTTTAATGTCATGGCCAGGTGAAGCCTGTTACGCTCACCTCCCGAAAGCAATTTTACCTTCTTGTTTTGTTCACTTCCAGAGAAATTGAAACGACTTAAATATGCTCTTGAATTGACCTGACGATTACCCATCATAATAAGTTCCTGCTCATCGCTGAAATTCTGCCAGATTGTTTTTTCCTGATCAATATCGGCATGGCTCTGATCAACGTAAGCGATCTTTACAGTGTCACCCACAACGAATTCACCCTTATCAGGTTCAAGTTCGTTCATAATCATTTTAAAAATGGTGGTCTTGCCGGCGCCATTTGGTCCGATAATCCCAACAATACCTGCCTGGGGTAGTTTAAAATTAAGATCCTCGTATAGCAGTTTGTCACCGAAAGCCTTACTTACTCCCCTGGCTTCAATGACATTTGTCCCCAGCCTGGGTCCGTTCGGGATATAGATTTCAAGTTTTTCGTCCAGTTTCTTCTGGTCCTGGCTCATCAATTTCTCGTAGCTGTTCAATCGGGCCTTTTGTTTAGACTGACGTCCCTTTGGCGCCATTCTAACCCATTCCAATTCACGCTCCAGGGTCTTTTGCCTTTTACTTGCATGCTTTTGTTCCTGGGCCAATCTTATGGCCTTTTGTTCCAGCCAGGAAGAATAATTGCCTTTCCAAGGTATCCCTTCTCCCCTGTCCAGTTCAAGGATCCATCCTGCAACATTATCCAGGAAATAACGATCGTGGGTAACGGCTATCACAGTTCCTTTATATTGCGCCAAATGATGTTCCAGCCAATGAACAGATTCTGCGTCGAGATGGTTCGTAGGTTCGTCCAGCAGCAACACATCAGGTTCCTGTAAAAGAAGCCTGCATAAGGCAACGCGGCGGCGCTCACCTCCGGAGAGCTCTGAAATCGGTCTGTCGCCTTCGGGAGTCCGAAGGGCATCCATGGCAATTTCAAGCTTGGTATCCAGCTCCCATGCATTGGAAGCATCGATTTTGTCCTGCAATTCAGCCTGGCGATCCATAAGTTTTTGCATCTTATCGGCATCCTCATATACTTCGGGTAGTGCGAACTGATCGTTGATCTTGTTATACTCGTCAAGGATGGCAACGGTTTCAGCCACTCCCTCCTTAACTATGTCGATTACAGTCTTATCATCATCCAGCCTGGGATCCTGCTCGAGGTACCCAACAGAGTAGTCCCTGGAGAATACCACGTCCCCCTGGAAGTTTTTATCTATACCTGCAATGATCTTCAAAAGGGTCGATTTCCCCGACCCGTTCAAACCTAAAATCCCGATCTTAGCTCCGTAGAAAAAGCTGAGATATATATTCTTAATAATGGGTGTATTGGCTCCGGGAAAGGTTTTTGATACCCCGGACATCGAGAAGATAATTTTTTTGTCATCACTCATCAAACCCGCCCTTTAAGTGCGTCAAATACCCAGGCAATTGCAAAAAATCCTACCCCAACAGCAGCAAATCCCCAGCCGGCAACATCGTCATAACGAAATGCTCCTAAAGCGATCAATCCCAATCCCACAATGACCATGATAGTCGTGGCCCAGGCTAATACTGTATTTTTATTCATCGGCATATGCTGTTTTTTTTTCAGGTGAATTACAAATATCGTGTTTTTAAATAAAAAAAAGCACTCCTTTCGGTGTGCTTTATCTTATTGGTTTATCTGCTTAATTCAGACTTATCATAGGTACTTCAATAAATAGCAGCTCGCTATCGTCCTGAGCATTGATATCTATGGTCGCTGCGTCAATTACGCCGGCCGCATCCCTGGTATTGAGAATTTGTCCGTCAACCTCAACCTTTCCATGTATGACCATGATATAGATACCATGATTCACAGAGATTGTCTCATAATTAAGAGACTTCCCCGCATCGAGGTCAATTCGGGATAACCTGGCATTCTGATGAATTTTCAAAGCATCCTTAAACGGGAGGTCGTAACCTGAAACAAGGGTTTGCAATTTGTTCCTTCTCTCTTCAGATTCAAAGACCTTCTGATCATAACGCGGTTCTACATTTTCCCTCTCAGGCATAATCCATATTTGAAAAAGGCTGAGATGTTCCTTGTTAGAACCGTTAATTTCTGAATGGAATACACCGGTACCGGCTGACATCACCTGCACTTCACCGGGATGTACAGATTGCCATTCGTTGAACATGCTGTCCTTGTGTTTCAGCTCACCCTTTAAGGGAATGGTTATGATCTCCATATTGTTGTGAGGGTGAGTACTGAATCCCATGCTGGGCGCTATGAGGTCATCATTCAATACCCGCAGGGCTCCAAAATGAACTTTTTGCGGATCGAAATAATTGGCAAAACTGAATGAGTGACTGGCCTGAAGCCAACCATGATTAGCGAATCCCCTGCTGTCTGCTCTGTGAACAACTGTTTTCATTTCTTTTTCCTTTCTTTTTTAGTTTGAAAACATTTATTATGATTTTTATCTGATCTTATCAAGTAGATCACTTAATTGACGGGCCTCCTCCTCCGTGAGATTATCAAGAAAATTCAAATCCATGGACTGGCCTGCCGATTCCAGTAATTTCTCACCAGATTCTGTGATATCTATATAAACAACCCTCCTGTCGTCCTCGCAAGGAATACGTTTTATCAATTCCTTGGCACACAACTTATCCATAAGCCGGGTTGCATTGGGGGCGCGTTCTATCATCCTGTCCTTTATCCATTGAACCATTACAGGCTCACCTGCGCCTTTTAAAATGCGTAAAATATTGTATTGCTGGGGCGAAATGCCATAAGGCTTAAAAAATTCATTCTGATGACTTCTTATCCAGTTCGCGGTATATAGAATGTTCAGAAGAGCCTTCACCCGCTGGTTGGAAAATTTAGATTTTATATCGTCACCCAAATCCCCCATCTTAACCCTGGAAGTTCGCTTTAAGGTGTGCCCCGTCACAAAAAGGTTTATTGGAAGAGGCCCCGCATCTGCAAAATGCGGTTGTTTTTGATTTGCTTTCCACCGAGCCGTCCGGATGACTGATCTCGAGATCGCCAAATACAAGTAAAGGACCATTCTTTTTGATCTCCACCTTCAATCCTTCATGTCCGGCCGCTTCATTATCAGCATCATTCCTGCGGTAAGAGAGCGCGCCTGACGGACAAGCATCAATCTGAGCTTTTAATTCAGACGTCGATGCGTTTTCAATCTTAATCCACGGTTTTTCATCCGGCCGATAAACTTCTGGAAGTCTTTTGACACATTCACCGGCATGGATGCAGGTTTGTGGCTTCCAAATAATGGTCAGGTCTCCATTGGAGTATTCCCTGACAATCTCTTTTTTTGATTCCATTGTTCTATGTTTTATAATTCCTGCTCAAATTTCGTCACGGCCATTTTCAGTTCTTCTCTTTTCTCTGAGTTCTGAATTTCACCTTCTTTAAAATTAGATTGAAATTCCGGAAGTGAAAACTCACTTACTATATTGGCACCCATTCGCGGGAACCGGTCAGATGCGATATTCAGAACCGATCTTCCGCCTCGTCCTCCGGGTGAGGCAGCCATTAAAAGCATGGGTTTCTCACTCCATAGCTTCCCGTCTATCCTGGACATCCAATCAAAAATATTTTTAAATGCAGTGGTATAGGCACCATTATGCTCGGCCAGGGAAATAACAATTCCATCCGACGATTTGATATTTTGAAGGAAATCGTGGGCAGCTGCGGGGATACCAGAAGAATTTTCCAGGTCAATACTGTAGATTGGCAGATCGAAATCGTTCAAATCCAGAATTTTGCGTTGCACATTATTAATCAAACCAGAAGCATAAACAGCCAATTGTTTATTTATTGAACTCTTACTGTTGCTCCCGCCTATCACCGCGATCTTTTTCATATTTTTCATTTGGAT
>JBFKFP010000160.1:0-6262 GCA_041618535.1 Flavobacteriaceae bacterium | reverse complement strand
GGATCTACTTAATGAAATGTTCTTAGAGTTGTGATTCCTGATTTCTCCCAATGCACTGTCTGTCTCTAAAATATACTTTATACAGGCATACTCGTTCCCACTGCTGCCAGATAGCTCATCATTATCCCGGATGACAAGTGATTTTAAAAGCTGGCCGATTTCCCGGTTTCGATGAACATCGGCAAATAATTCAGCGCCCGGCCCCAGTGCAAAGAGAGGTACGACGGCTGCGGTGTGAGCCTTGGTTGACCATTTTAACTGAAGGGCGGGGTATCGGTTAAAATCGGATACTGCTGCAAGACCGCCGGTTTCATGATCTGCAGTAAACAAAACAAGGGTTTTATTGTCATGGTCTGAAAAGTCCATGACTTTTTCAAGTGTTTTCTGAATCGACACCAATCCATTTATCACGCGCCTTGAATCATTTTCATGTGAAGCTGCATCCATCTCTTCACTTTCAACTAAAAGAATGAAGGGTTTTTCCTGGGAGGAGAGGTAATTCAATGCAACTTCGGTAAGTCTGGTAAGGTTTGGAGATGAATCCATATCCTGGATTTCATCCTCATCGAAGACGACAGCTACCGGATCTGAGGCATTTTCATCAACGGGAAGTTCCAGGGATTTATTAAGTATCAGGAACCGTTGCCCCAGGATTTCAAGAGTTTCATCTTTTTCCGGGATATCATCCTCCCCCAGGTCCTCTAACTCACCGAATAACAGATCGAGCTCACTTGCTGCCTGCTGTTGCATAATACTCCGGGCATCATCCTCATTCCTTACATGGGCTGAAAAGGCAGCCGGGGTGCCATCCCAGATATAAGAATCAGTGACGATACCAGTCTCGAATCCCATTTCTGAGGCCAGTTCGAACACATTTTCAAGAAGGTTCCCATCGGGATCGATCCCGATATGCCCGAACTGGGTTGATGTTCCCGTAGCCATGGCAGTGGCCGAGGCTTCAGAATCTGTTAAAGCTCCGTAGATCGATCTGGTGTCATGCCACCCCTTAACCTCAAATCGTTGCCAGACAGAGGGGTTTTTCTCCTCCTGGAGGCCCTGAAGCGCTATTGAAAGATGCCCGAATCCCATGCCGTCGGCAATAAAGATTATGATATTCCCGGGTATTTCATCATCGGCCTCGGCATTGATCTTGCTTGTTGGTTGACCTGGTGAAAATTTGATATCAGCCGATGGAACGGAAAGTGAAATATTGAAAAAATAGAGAATACCAGTTAAAAGTACCAGTATCAGTAATGTTGTTAAAAGGCTCGCTTTTTTCCAGGTTTTCATTTTGAACACTAACCGGAATGGATTTTTACGAAATGAATATGTCGGTTAATCTGCAAGCGTAAATCGACTATTCAGAGATTGTTCCGATCATAATAAAGTTAAAGATTTATTTGGAAGGGTGAGATGGATTTAATGATAATCGATTCAACAATGTCAACAAGTTCAGCTTATTGGCATTAAAATTAGACCTAATAACAGGTCATGCCTTTACAGTTCCTGGATCCATTTGGTTATGAGTTCAATCACCTCATTCGAAAAGGATGTCGGCAGCATTATGTATTCCATCGGTGTACCTACTTTGGCCTTCTGCATAAGGTGATTCATACTGTCAAGTTTAATGATCGGAATCTCCGGGGCCATTTCAGAAAGCAGGCGTGAATTG
This sequence comes from Flavobacteriaceae bacterium, assembly GCA_041618535.1. Taxonomy (GTDB): domain Bacteria; phylum Bacteroidota; class Bacteroidia; order Flavobacteriales; family Flavobacteriaceae; genus SHLJ01. The sequence goes on along the minus strand of JBFKFP010000160.1, from coordinate 4,590 downwards.
ATCTCCGGATCTATTGCCTGATCCAAATTACCATAAATGGCCAATGCGGGCAGTTTCAAATTCCTAAGTGATTCCTCGATATTATAATTTAACTGCGATTGATACCAGGAAGATAATACGAAGTCTGTTTTTTCTTCAGGAGATTTTGGAACAAAGGAGTAGGGCGGGAGTATTACAGTTCCGTATTTTCCTTTCATAATATCAAGGATTTGCTCCTTTTGCGAGCCTGATTCAGTCGAAGAGGCAAGCTTCAGGAATTTTATGGCTTCATTCTGGATATCAATTTTCTGATCCTCAGTAAAAAAACTGGTCTTTAAAAGTCGTATCATCTGGTTCTCCATTTCTATTTGTCCCTTGCGGACCGGAAGTGAAAGCAGGACTATAAAGGAAACAGCTTCGCATTTTTGAGAGGCCTGAACACTTATTCCCGCACCTTCACTCATTCCAATGAACCCAAAATCATCAATATCGGGAAATTGAGATCTTAATATTTCCATGGCCCCGCAGGCATCCATTGTTCTGTCCTCCAAATTCGACTCAAGAAATTCACCTTCAGAACTGCCAACACCCCTGTCGTCGAAGCGCAGGCTGGCAATTCCCTTAGCAGCCAATCCATCGGCCAGAACCTTGAAGTACTTGTGCCTGCCTAAACTAAGGTCTCTGTCTGTTGGTCCGGCAACGGGAAGAAGTACAACTGCCGCTGAAACATTTTTATTTGATGGTCTGGTAAGAGTGGCTCCCAATGAAATTCCCGGATCTGAAACCGTGAATTCCAGTCGAGTATCCTGTTGTGAGAAAGAAGCAACAGAATAAGCCCACATTATGCAAATGCACCAAAGCGTAATTTTGATCCTGTCTGATGATAAACGCACGGATTGCAAGACTTAATCTTAACTGTTAGTTATGGAATATACAGAATCGTTACACAATCAGGCAGGCTAATTTTGATTCCTGAAAAATTTCACAGTCCCATTACACCGGTAATTGATCGAAAATAGATTATTTACGGATTAATTCTAATCAATTTGTTGCCCGTTCTAACCTGTCATTGATCGATCTGCCGAGTCCTTCATCAGGAAATAATTCGGCCACGATCAGATCCAATTCCAGCTCATCCAATGTATGCAGAGCATCGTACAATCTGGAAGCTGCCTCATCCAAATTCCCGGAACTGGAAAGGATTTCGGCCCTTACGATACTGGGATCATCGAGATCAGCTGAAAATCGGATCACACCGATCCTTTTACCGGGGTGTTGCCTTATGAAAGATTCAATGTCCTTTACCAGGTATGTCTTTGTTTTAGGAGCATAGTGCTTCGCAAGCATTCCCGGGGCCTCAGGAATATTTTCTTTCCTTGTCTTTATCTTTATGGGACCAACCGCTTTCTCAATGTCCTCGATTGAGATGGACCCCATTCTGAACAATATCGCTTCGTTATTCTCAAATCCTATAATGGTAGATTCAATTCCTCTTTCACAACGCCCTCCATCAAGGACCATAGGAATCTCACTCTTGAAATAGGCTTCCACATGCTCAGGTTTGGTAGGGCTGATCCTGTTGAAAGGGTTGGCGCTGGGGGCGGCCAGAGGGAAGCTGAGTTCTCTTAACAATTTGAGACTTAGCGGGTGATTAGGCATCCTGACTGCAACCGTATCCTTTCCAGCCGTTATCAAGTCGGGAACTATTTCGTTTTTCTTCAGGATCAAGGTCAATGGACCGGGCCAAAAAGTATTTGCCAATTTTCGGGCTTTTTCAGGAAAATCCCTGGTGATCGAATCTATCTGATCTATGGAGTGAATATGAACAATTAGCGGATTAAACTGTGGTCTTTGTTTGACGTTAAAAATCTTTTGAATGGCCTTCTCACTGAAAATATTCCCGGCAAGGCCATAAACGGTCTCGGTAGGAATGGCTACCACATCCTCATTATTGAGAATTGCAACAGCTTTAGTGATATCTTTAGAAATTATGGTCATGTTCGAAATAGCTCATCCTGACAAGCCCTGCAAATATATCACTGAAAATGTCTTTTTCATATTTTCTCAAGGTCTGATTGATCTATCTTTCTGCCGTAATAAGAATTGACCTTACTGATTGAGGGTTCATTAAGGTAAGCCAATAAATTGGTTATCGCGTTTTCGTTTGACTGTCAATAATGTTAATTTCGCCAAGATTTCTCGAAATCCACATAGAACTGGTTTTATGAAAAAAATATTGTTTTCAATTCTTTTTACGCCACTTTTATTATCAGCGCAGATCAATGAGAGTGATACGCTCAAATTCAAGGCCAACCTCTCGATAACAGGCTTCTGGCAGGGAGGAAACGTTGAGACCTTTATTTTCAGGGCAAAATCGGGAATAAGTGTCCAGCCGTGGAAGAATTGGGTATTTAAGACCACGAATTCTTACGTTTACCAGGAATTCGGCAAAGTCAAAGCTGATGAGGACATACTTAGCCTGAACTTCCTATATTTAAACCCCGACAGAAAGGTTTATCCTTTGGTACTCGGATTTTTCAGCACCAACTTCAGAAGGGAGATCGATTCCCGTTATTTGGTTGGGGCAGGGGTTACGTTTAAAATACTCGACAAAGAGGAACACTGGTTGAAGCTATCACTCTCCAGTGAGTATGAGCACACCGATTTCAATAAGTTCAACTTCAATCGGCCTGAATATAATGGAAGCCAGGAAATCAACACCTTTCGTGGAACTATCTGGATAAATGGTAAATATCGTTTATTCAAGAACAGGGTAGTCCTGAGTCATGAAAGCTACTACCAGCCTTCCCTAAGCCGTGGAAATAATTATAGATGGCAGGCAGACTTTGGCCTGGAATTACCTGTATGGAAGTTCCTGAATTTTAAAATAAACTACCTGCATACCTTTGAAAGTATCGTTATTGAGGGGCAAAAGCAGGAGGACAAGTTCCTGACCTTCGGGTTCACCCTTAAAAGCTATTGATAGGAGCGCTCTGAGCTAATTGTTAATACCCGACAGGACTATAAGTTCTGAAGAACGATACCCGAAACAACAAGTGCCAGGAAAATCAGGATGCTGTATAGAGCAGGTTTTTTTAAGCTTGCCGAAAACCCTATGAAATAAAGACTTATTGTTACTGTGAAAACCTCCAGGAAATAAACTGAATTGAAAACCAAAAGATGCCCAACCGGCAGGTTTATGTAGGAATATAGTGCAAGGAAATTGCTGAGAGCATACAGGACAGCGATTACCAGCCCAAATTGGAGAACTTTATTTACACCGGGTTTGGTTTTAAAAACCAGGAAGAAGACATACGCCAGTAATGCGGTCAAAAGAAAAAAGCTCAGATAGCCGGCCGGGATTAAAATAGCGAGGTCATTAAGGGGTTTTAATGCCGGAATGCCCTCATTCCAATATGATGATAACAAAGAGGCGTGAAATAAGAAGTCGAGCCCTATAAATATCAACCATGACAGGACAATAGAAACAAAGCGTTTTCTTATAGTGATTGATTCAGCCACTGAACAATAAACTCACGATTATTCAAAATCTTTATGCCCGTCACAGATCTGCATGGAAGGATGCAGGGTTACTTTTCCGTCTTCAGACAATATGGCTTTTTGACGGCTGATCAGGAAATCTAATGCGAATTCTTTAGGAAATGCATTTCCGGAGCATGAACCAAAATGAACATCAGTTCCCCATGTTTTACCTATTTCTTCGATCAAATCTTCGGGAGACCATCGCTGATCGTTCTTACCGATTAAAAAGATTACCTCATGTATGTGCTTGATATTATTCATTCTATGGCATAATTTAAATTGACTGCAGTTTTGGCCTCAACATATAATTTTATTGTGATAACCAAAAATCTATTAATAAACACCATCTAAGATAAGGCTTTATTCCAAAGATAAATCAATAAAGCAAGCCGAGAAATGAGACCGGGATGATAATCAGGTCAGGGTTATGCGAATTCCAGGTTGCGTCTTTTTAATTTCAACTTAGCAAAATAGACACCAACAAACTTACCCAGGTACAAGAACAGCAGAGAGAATAAGGAAATAGCCAGCATATAATTCCAATTCACGGCAAATTGATCAAAAGCCCTTGTGAAACCTTCAAAATATATAGTTTCCAAGCTGTTAAATGGCAAGAAAAAATAGGTTTTCAGTCCGGTAACGAAATCTGTGAAGCCAGTTAAAATATACAGAAATGACAATATGTTCCAGGCAACAATACCTGTAAGATACTGGCAGACGCCTCGGTAAGCTTTTATATATTTTTTGCAGTTGCATTCCAGCTGCTCTGGAGAGTAAATGCTGTTCTCTGTGCAGTCGGCCTTATCAAATTTGTCATCGATCTTTTTTAGTTTGTATAGATGATCAAGCATTAAAAAGCTTATAACGACAGGAATGAGCATAACTGCGGCGATGATCAATACAGAAAAGAGTATTAAAAAGAAATCATCCAGGTATTGTGAATTCAATTGGGGCTGAGGATCTTCGATGAATTGAATAGTCAAAGATAGCTTGAGAAAGGATATCATAAGGTGACATTTAGAAATTCAACTTACAGGCCCTAGGGTAGCCTCCGGATAGAATTACTTT
>JBFKFP010000159.1:0-6308 GCA_041618535.1 Flavobacteriaceae bacterium | reverse complement strand
GTTCACTTCGCTTGCCCATTTTAAGGCTAAAACCATTTTTAATTAAAGTTTTTAATCATGAGAAAAATTACATTGACTTCCTTTGTAGCTTTTATCGGGTTGAGCGTAGTGCTGTTATTCAGCATGAATAAACCTTTCCAGGAGGAATATAAAATCCTTCAGGATAAAACCGATCAGGAAACAAGGAGATCAGATGGATCTCCCGGTAACTATACTGGCTCACCTGGTGATGATGGGTTTGATTGCACCGATTGCCATGGTGGAACAGCAAATTTCAATCTTGTCCCCTCCATAATTACCAATATTCCGCAAACGGGATATGTTTTTGGAACCACCTATAATATACAGGTAACGGCCACAAGTGATGGAACAGAGAACGGGAGAGGATTTGAATTGACTGCAGAGAGAGCAGATGGAACAACTGTGGGCATTTATGATCTTAACGGAGCAACGGGCAACCCTCAAATAATCACCTCTGGAGGATCTGTAACCCATAACGTAGATTCATTCAACTCATGGAGTTTTAACTGGACGGCGCCAACAATCAATGAAGGAACTATCACTTTTTATGCGGCGGTAGTGGCAGGAAACGGAGCCCAGGGGAACAATGGTGATGAAGTAGCTTTGACGAATGAATCCTTTGCTGCCAATACTTTAGGAGTTGGTGAATTTGATAATCTCGAATTCAGATTTTCTCCAAATCCGGCTGATGATATCATCCGGTTCGAGTTGGGACAGAATCCTGGTCCCTACACTGCTGAAATATTTGACCTGAATGGAAAAAGAATATTCAAACAATTAATTCAAGATGGACAAAATGAATTAAAGATCAGTTCCTTGCCAGGCGGCCTGTATTTCTTGAGATTAGCAAACGAGAATAGCTCAGGGACCAGGAAACTCATAAAGCGCTGATTGCATTTATCACGTTCAATATGACTTTACCTTGTTACGAATTAAAAATATTTCATCAACATCCGGCAAGACCTGGCCGTTGAAAGATATTATGCAAAATGGTGATTGAAACCATAAAAAAGCCCGGAACTCCGGGCTTTTTTTAACATCTTATCGATCTAGGCCGTTTTATCAACCATGGTATTGTTGATCAAAATAGCCATCAAAACCCAGATGATCCATGTTTCGCCATGCGACATTTCATAATCTGCCCCTGCCAGTCTGGCAATGATGAGGACGATATAAATTACGACTGGAGAAAGGATTAAACTGATAAGTAATCGAGTAATTGTTTTTTTATAATCCATAGTCAGTTAGTTTAATTGACCCTTAAGTTAGAAAATTATAAGATGAATTTCAATTTTAAATGCCTTTGATTATTTTTAGAAAACAAAAAAACTATTGTTGAAACCCTTTCTTATACTTCAGATCCGTCCTATAGATGAGGCTTCAGACGATGAGTTCAAGGCATTTCTTCGCTATGGAGAACTCGGTAAAGATGAGGTTCATAGGGTCCGCCTCGAACAGGGTGGCCTGCCTGATATTAAGCTCGATGACTATTCCGGGATAATCCTTGGTGGAGGCCCCAGCAATGTCAGTGATCCGATAAACAAAAAAAACAAAGCCCAAATAAAGTTTGAATCGGACCTGGATCAGTTGTTAGACAAGGTTTTTTACTCAGATTTCCCATTTCTTGGTGTTTGTTATGGAATGGGGGTCCTTGCCAAGCATCAGGGGAGTCATGTATCAACCGATCGCTTTGGGGAATCTGTGGGAGTCATCTCCGTTCAGTTAACAGAACAAGGCCTGGAAGACAGGTTACTGAGTGGTTTACCCGATGAATTCATGGCCTATTGCGGACATAAGGAAGCCTGTCAGAGCCTTCCGCACGGAGCAACATTATTGGCAAGTTCTGGAAGATGCCCGTCGCAGATGATCAGGTTCAAGACAAATATTTACGCAACCCAGTTTCACGTTGAATTAGACGCAGCGGGGATTGAATTGAGAATTGACGTGTATAGGGATCACGGTTATTTTAAACCTGAAGATGCAGAGCTGCTCAAAGAGCTTATGTCTGATGCTGAGGTTAAATACCCGAGTAAAATATTGAAACGATTCGTTAAGCGCTACAAAAGTTAGACATCCATGCATTTATTCCTGCTGATCATAGTTGCCATAGCCTTTATTGTAATTGCAACTGTGCGCTATAAGTTACATCCCTTTTTCAGCCTGTTTCTCGCTGCCCTGGGCACAGGAGTTTTTGCCGGACTCGGCCTTGACAAAACCCTTCAGACATTGGTTGAGGGATTTGGTGATACCTTATCCTCCATCGGATTCATAATAGTCTTTGGAACCGTAATCGGGATAGTTCTGGAACGCACCAAAAGCACTGAGGTATTAGTTGGATATATGCTGAAGTGGTTTGGCGAAAAGCGATCTGCGCTTGCCATGAACCTGACTGGTTTTGTGGTTTCCATTCCTGTTTTCTGTGATTCGGCCTTTGTGATCCTCTCTTCTCTTAACCGAACACTATCGAGACGAACGGCCAGACCGATGATCGTATTTTCAATCGCCCTGGCCACAGGGTTATATGCAGCCCATGTTTTTGTGCCGCCAACACCGGGCCCATTGGCAGCGGCAGCCCTTTTAAATGCCGATCTCGGTTCGGTACTTATCTTCGGCTTGTTTGTTGCGCTCCCGGTTTCACTTGTGGGATTTCTGTGGTCACGCCGGCTCAGATCAGCAGATGCAGAAACATCAGACCATCAGGATAACACCGATTCGGTAAAAACAAAGGATCTGCCAGGGTCCATGTTGGTTTTTCTTCCTATCCTGGTTCCTATTGTGTTGATCGCATTAAAGACTATTGCCAATTATCCTACTCATCCCTTCGGAGAGAATAAGGTTTATACTGTCCTTGACTTTATAGGTCATCCTATTACCGCTTTGTTTGTTGGAGTAATTCTTGCTTTTGTTCTTAGCCTTAAAATAAAAGATGCCGATCGCCTGGGCTGGACTTCCGACGCATTAAAGGAAGCGGGCGTTATTATTTTGATCACCGGTGCAGGCGGAGCTTTCGGCGCGGTTTTAAGGGCTCTGGAGCTGGAGCGATATCTGAACTTTGAATCCGACAGCGGACTTGTCGGAATTATTCTGGCATGGTCTGTTGCCGCAATCCTGAAAACGGCCCAGGGATCGTCGACAGTGGCTTTGGTAACGGCATCTGCTTTTATGGCTCCTTTGCTCGGATCTATTGGATTGGATTCAGAAATGGGGAGAACGCTTACCGTTCTTGCAGTTGGAGCAGGTGCTATGACGATCTCTCATCTTAATGACTCCTATTTCTGGGTGGTCTCGCAATTTTCAGATTTAAGTGTGAAAAGCGCCTTAAGAAATTATACCATGGCTACTTTTATTCAGGGTATCACCGGACTGCTTATCGTGATAGCTATACATTTGCTCTTTAATTAGACAGGCATCATTTTTTCAGTATATCAAAGCTGTGAGGGTATTTAACAGTGAGGCTCTGGTTATCAGGAATTGAAGACAGATAAAACCAGTCATTCAAAGCCTCACTAAAATTAAAGAATGAATATCAATGAAGACGGATATGTTTCTGCACTTGGTATTACCCTGATTTTACCTCAGGAATAGTTGAACGGCATGAGCGTGCAGATAACATCTTATCGAATAAATTGTCAATTTGAATGCGGTCATCCGGGGAATTATGCATTTTGTTGATTAAATAAGGTAAATTCTGGAAAAAACCTTAATATCAAGATCTTAATTAATCCATTACTTCGTGATGAAAACATCTCAACTACTAAGCTGGGTCTCGTTTTTTGTTCTGATGATAACCTTCTCGGGTTGTTCTACTGAAGGACTAATGGAAGACACTGAATTGCCGAGACTTCAACTTAGAATATCGGCAACAGACTCAAATTTTGACGCCTTATTTCTGGAATTCAAGGAAATACACCTGAAAATGATCGATGATGAAAGCGATCCGAACTGCTGGTGGAAGGTTTCCAGCCGGTCTGGGGTTCAAAACCTGGCCGATTTAGATTCGGGCCAGTTCGCTGTTTTGGCCGATGGGGTTTCTGCCCCGTCCGGAATGGTCTATGACATTAAGATTGTACTAGGAGATAACAACGTCCTGGTAAAGGACGGACAGCGCATTGATCTTTTCACGAATATTATTCAATCGCAGAACCTGCAGATGAGAACTATGATGAATTTCGACGAGAATGAGGTATATGTGTTTAACGTAGAATTTAAAACAGAAGAATCGGTGATCCCGGGGCCAATCTCCGGTCAGTTCATCTTTAGGCCGATTGTTAATTTTGGATTTATTCGATAAAGTGCACGTCTAAAATTCGATCCATGTCGTATATTCTTTATAAACAAAAGTCTTTACTATGAAACTAACTCAAATTTCGAAAGCATTTATCTGGATGCTTGCGGCATTATTAATCTATTCCTGTAATGAGACAAACACCCAGGAAGATCTGAATGATCCGAATTCTGTAAATGAAGAATCAGGACCCGCTACCTTGTCCGTTAAACTGGTTGATGACCCCGGCGACTTTGAGAATCTTTATATCGAAGTTGTTGATGTCATGATCAAATATGACAGTGATGAGGAAGATGACGAGAATGGATGGATCTCTATGGGAATCATCGAACCGGGAATATATGATATCCTGGAACTTACGGGAGGAGTGAATGTTCCACTTGTGGAGAACGAAGAAATAGAACCTGGCTTTCTTAAACAAATACGCTTGGTCCTGGGAGAACAAAACTCAATTGTTATTGATGGGGAGGAATCGCCTTTAATGACGCCTAGCGGACAGCAATCTGGCTTGAAAGTAAAGGTAGACCAGGAAATCAATCCGAATTTCAATTATTCGTTCATCCTTGATTTTGTTGTCGAGGAGTCTATTGTGATTGCAGGGAATTCCGGAAACATCATCCTTAAGCCAGTCCTAAGGGCAAGCCTTGAAGCAACAACCGGAACTATAAGCGGTGTAGTCTTACCTGGTGAGGTTGCTGTGAACGTCACTGCAGATGACGGGTCAACACAGGTAACAGCCGCAACAGACGACTCGGGGAACTTCCTATTATTGGGGCTGCCTCCGGGAACTTACGACTTATCAATAGTACCGGATCCTGAGGCAGGTTACGCAACTGCGTCGGTGGAAGGCGTTACAGTTACCGAAGGACAGAACACCGATGTAGGAGAAATCGTTCTCGAACTTCTCGGAAGTATTTCAGGTACTGTTTCACCCGGGACTTTCCCTTCTGAAATAGTCGCGGATAATGGTTCAGGTGATCAATTTACGGTATCAACCGACGAGACTGGAGCCTTCTCTATTGAGGGTGTGCCTGCGGGCACCTATTCACTGGCTGTGACCCCTGAAGAGGGAAGTGGATATATGGATGCCCTGCTTGAGAATGTTGTCGTCCTGGCCGGAGAGAACACAGACGTAGGGGAGATCGCTTTGGAGGCTATGCCGGGAAGTATCTCGGGGATAGTTCTACCAGCTGATGTAGCCGTTGAAGTTGTTGCTGATAATGGTGCCGGATCTTCAGGAAATGCCACAACCGATGATTCGGGAAGTTTTTCGATAGAAGGACTTGAGCCGGGTATTTATACCGTTACCTTAACCCCAGATGGAGCTTCTGGATTAACCGAGCAGCTTATCGAGAATGTTGAGGTGTTACCTGGTCAGAATACAGATATTGGAGAAATCACTCTCGAATAATTATACAAAACACGAATATTGAAAAAGAGATGCCTAAAAGTGCATCTCTTTTTTTATTTTTGTTCCCCTCCTTTTGGCCAGCTGGCCAAAAGGAGACATAACTAAAAAAGGGGCCTCATAGTTCAAGGGATAGAACAAAAGTTTCCTAAACTTTAGATCCAGGTTCGAGTCCTGGTGAGGCTACGAAGTGCTGAGTTGGGAACAGAAGTTTCCTAAATTTCGGATTCTGGTTCGAGTCCTGCCTGCCCGACTGAACGAAGTTAGTCGTTCGGGCGGGGTGAGGCTACAAGAATTAAATCGGGATGTGGCGCAGTCCGGTTAGCGCACACGGCTGGGGGCCGTGGGGTCGCAGGTTCAAATCCTGTCATCCCGACCAAGCATAAAAGTGATTTGCATGAGCAAATCACTTTTTTTATTCCCTCGTACGTCAAAAGCTTGCTTTTGTAAGTACGAGGGAATAAAAAAGGAAAACGCGCAGCGTTCACTTTTATATTTACAGCGAGGGATGGAATGGATTCTGTAAATCCTGTTGTTTGTGGAATAAAAAAGGAAAACGCGCAGCGTTCACTTTTATATTTACAGCGAGGGATG
>JBFKFP010000158.1:0-6337 GCA_041618535.1 Flavobacteriaceae bacterium | reverse complement strand
GGTTCAGGCTGTGATTCCTGTACTTTTGGCTGCACGTTCTCGTTAACAGGTTCCGACCTGATGGGTTCCCTGGGTTGTACCCGACCGCTTCCGAAATCTGTCGTTCCGAAGTTCACCGCTATCCCGTATTCCTCTGGGGGGTCTAGGTAAGTTGGACCAACTATAAAGATCAACAGGATGATCAACAGTCCGATCACTGTGGTCAACCTTGCAGAATCTTTCTCATGTTTGGTCTTAAACTTAAGCATATGCCTTTAGTTGGGCCGCACGGCCAGTATCACTTTAAACTTATTCCTGTTTGCTATATCCATCACCTTTACCACATTATCAATAGGGACTGACTTCTCAGCCCTGAGCACAATAGTGGGTTTGGTTTCGGCAGACAGCATGGCGACGAGTTCACTCTCAAGCACGCTTTCTCCCACCCGCTTCTGGTCGATATAATAAGATAGGTCATCCTTAATGCTTACACTTACCGATTTCTTATTTTCTGTTTTCCCACTGGCTTTGGGTAAAATGATATCTATCGCATTGGTTGTGACCAAGGTTGAAGCTAACATAAAGAAGATCAATAACAGGAATACGATATCCGTCATGGAGGACATGCTGAATTCCGGTGTGACCTTATTTCTTCCTTTGATATTCATATTTTAAACTGGTTCGTTCAGGTGATCCAGGAACTCAACAGAGTTATACTCCATTTTATGGATGACCTTATTCGTTCTCACCACCAGATGGTTGTAGGCGATATAGGTAATTATCCCGACAATTAATCCGGCAACCGTGGTTGTCATTGCCGTGTAAAGGCCATCTGCGAGCAACTTAATATCGATCTGTCCTCCTGAATTCGCTATCTCGAATATTGATAGTATCATTCCAATAACCGTACCAAGGAACCCTATCATAGGTGCAGCGCCGGAAATTGTAGCCAGTACACTGACATTTTTCTCCAGTCCGTAAACTTCCAGCCTGCCCGCATTTTCTATTGCTATGTTGATATCCTCCAACGGCCTGCCAATTCGCGCAATGCCTTTATCGATCAATCTTGATACTGGAGAATTATGCTGTGCACAAAGCAATTTGGCTGCATCCACCTTACCTGCAGAAACATTTTCCTTGATCTGGTTCATAAAATTCGGATCAACCCTTGATGCGGATTTAATCGCGAATAATCTTTCGAAATAGATGTAGGAAGCCACCATGAGCAATACAAACAGCAATATGATAATCAATTGCCCGGCTATTCCGCCACTTTGGATTAGTTCAATGATGGACAGGGTTTTTTCAACCGACTCTTCGCCGGTCAACAATTCAACATCGTCTTGAATGGCAATCATAAGTGATGTTTTCAACATACGTTTTTGTTGTTAAATTATACTGAAATATAACGATCTAATTCGTGATTAAGTATTTAAAACCACATTCTCGTTAAGAAGAATACCAACGCCCCGCCAATAAACCCGATCGCGGCCAGCCAGGCTATTTTGCGCAGATACCAGAAAAAGTCCATTTTCTCCATTCCCATGGCCACTACCCCGGCTGCGGAACCAATGATCAACATGCTCCCACCAGTACCGGCAGAGTATGCTATAAAATGCCAGAGTTGATCATCAATTGGCTCAGAGAACATCCCTAAACTGGCTGCAACAAGAGGCACATTGTCAATTACCGCAGATCCGAAGCCAAGCAAGACTATCACGATATCTGATACTGCTGTACCGGGCATTTCCGTACCCAGCATTGGCATTACCTCCTGAAGATTTAAGGCAAATCCGAATAATAAACCAAGAGATTCAAGAGCAGCTACCGCCATTAATATCCCCAGGAAAAACAGTATACTAGGCATCTCTATCTTGGAAAGAGAATGATGAACCGGGCTGTGATGAGCGTGAGCATCATGCTCATGTCTTTCCACTGCTGACATGCTGAATTTAGTAGAACTGTAGATTTCCGCAAAAACAGCAACAACACCAAGGGCAAACATCATCCCGACATATGGTGGCAAATGAGTTACCGTTTTGAAGACAGGCACAGAAATAATAGCTCCCAGGCCAAGGTATAACATGGTAGAGCTGAATTTCGATTTTGGTTGATTGTCCTCATCTTCCACTAAGTCGATCTCGCCTTTGAAAGCCGGTAAAAACGAGGCAAGAAATGCGGGTATTATCATGCACACCAGAGATGGGATAAACAGGAATTTAATCAGGTTCATTGTTGTAACCTTATCCCCGATCCAAAGCATGGTGGTGGTGACGTCACCGATAGGTGACCAGGCACCACCGGCGTTCGCGGCGATTATTATCAATCCCGCATACCAAATCCTTGAATTCCGGTCAGGAACTATTTTCTGAAGAATAGAAACTAATACTATAGTTGCGGTCAGGTTATCTATGATGGCAGATAAGATGAACGCCATGATGCAGAAAAACCAGAGTATTTTCTTCTTACTCCTGGTTTTCACAAAGCCTTTTATGGTTGAGAAGCCATCGAAATAATCTATGATCTCAACAATGGTCATTGCTCCAAGGAGGAACACCAGTATTTCTGCCGTTTTTCCAAGATGGTGAAGCAGGGTCTCTTCCATGAGGTGCATCTTGTCCTCATGCTCCAACAAACCAAAGTTTTCCAGGAGGGCGTGCTGCCCGGAGTCGAACCACTGCTTGAAATCGTCAATACCAAGAGCGATCATCGCCCAACTCAGAGCCATCATGATAAGGGCCGGGATGAGCTTATCTATTTTAAGGTTGTGTTCAAGGGTAATTGCGAGATATCCGACTATAAAGATTACGATGATCAGTGTCTCCATAAAAGTTTACTTTTCGATTAGTTAGTTTATTAGGTAAGCTCTCTAACAAATATAAAAAACTCTCGAACTAATGTGATGAATTCCATCTTAATTATGGCAGGTAAATTTCTCCCGAGGAATGATCGGTACTGGCACCGGTAACACTTTTAAGGCAATTAACTTCATTTCTCATCCGTAAAACACCGAGAAACCCAAATATAAGGGCTTCTTTGAATTCCAGGATCTGTTTATCAGGAATAACGAGTTTTGCTGTTGCCAGGTTTCCAATTCTTTCAATCAGGAAATTATTTAAAGCTCCTCCTCCGGTAACCAGAACCCGATTGAAATTAAGTGGATTAAGCTGGGTCGAGATCTGACGTGCGATATGTTCAACGAAGGTTGCGAGTTTGTCCTTTATCGGGATATTATAACTCATTAAAACAGGGTCGATATTTTGCCTAACCCATTCAAGTCCGAGCGACTTTGGTCGCAGGGACCTGTAGAATTCAAGATTATCCAATTCGGTTAACATGTCTTGATTGGTACGGCCTGTTTTTGCCAACGCTCCATCATGATCATAGGCCAATCCGATTTCACCTGACAGCTGGTTAAGCACAATGTTGACCGGACAAATATCGTATGCAATACGCTGCTGATCTATATCGAATGACGCATTGGAGAAACCCCCTAAATTCAGGCAGGCGTCAAATTCAGGAAATAACAACTTATCTCCTACAGGGACCAAGGGTGCCCCCTGTCCGCCCAGCTTTACGTCCCGGACCCTGAAGTCACAGATAAGTTTTACCCCCGTATTTTTTGCTAAGACCGGAAGGTTGCCAATCTGATAAGTGATACCCTTATCCGGTTGATGCAGAATAGTATGGCCATGAGAACATACGGCATCCAGGTCAGAGATATGGTGTTTCCCTAGAAAGTCAGATATCTGTCCGGCAAGGAAGGCGGTATATTCTCGATCGAGCTCTTTTAATCGATCAGGAGGAAGTGAGATAGCTTCCCTGAGTTTCCTTTGCCAAATACCAGGATAGGCTCTTGTTTCCGTTTCAAGAATTTTAAATCGCCAGGCTTTATCCAATTCGAAAACGACATGGCAATAGTCGATACCGTCGAGGGAAGTCCCTGACATCACACCTAAAACCTTGTAAGAATCGATTTTCATATTCGTAAAAATAGGAAGGAATATTGAATATAAATCAATTATGGAGTATCTTTGAATTCCTTTTTTAAGAATCTTTTAATTTCAGATTTTATATGGATTTCAGCCTTTCTGAAGAGCATCTTATGATACGTGAAGCTGCTAGAGACTTTGCAAATACCGAATTGCTTCCAGGTGTGATTGAGCGCGACGAAAAACAACAATTCCCGGATGAGTTGGTAAGGAAAATGGCTGAACTCGGGTTTATGGGCATCATGGTGGATCCTAAATACGGTGGGAGCGGCATGGACACCATTTCCTATGTACTTATCATGGAAGAACTATCGAAGATTGACGCATCGGCCTCTGTGATAGTTTCTGTGAATAACTCTCTTGTTTGCTACGGTATAGAGGCCTTTGGAACCGAGGAACAAAAGGAGAAATACCTGACCAAATTAGCGTCAGGTGAATATTTGGGAGCGTTTTGCCTGAGTGAACCCGAGGCCGGGAGCGATGCCACTTCACAACGGACTACAGCCATTGAAGACGGGGATCATTATATAATTAACGGCACCAAAAACTGGATAACAAACGGTGGAAGATCGGACATATACCTGGTCATAGCTCAAACCGACAGGGAGAAAGGCCATAAGGGAATAAATGTTTTTATAGTTGAAAAAGGAATGCCGGGTTTCGACATCGGCCCAAAGGAAGACAAGCTCGGGATAAGAGGGAGTGATACTCATACCCTGCAATTCAACGATGTTAGGGTCCCGAAGGAAAACAGGATAGGCGAAGATGGCTTTGGGTTTAAGTTTGCGATGAAAACCTTGTCAGGCGGACGGATTGGCATTGCAGCCCAGGCACTGGGGATCGCTTCAGGAGCATATGAGATCGCCAGAAAATATTCAAAAGAAAGAAAGGCATTCGGCACTGAAATATGCAATCACCAGGCTATTGCATTCAAACTTGCTGATATGGCTACCCAAATAGAAGCTGCCCGATACCTTGTTATGAAGGCGGCATGGGACAAGGACCAGGGTAACAACTATGATGAGGCCAGTGCCATGGCAAAATTATATGCATCCCAGGTAGCAATGGAACAAAGCGTTGAAGCCGTTCAGATCCTTGGAGGAAATGGATTCGTAAAGGAATACCATGTTGAGCGATTGATGCGTGATGCCAAGATCACCCAGATCTATGAAGGTACAAGTGAGATTCAGAAGATCGTTATTTCACGGAGCATTTTAAGGGATTAATAATTCCGTTTTCCTGGCACTCATTAAATTTTTTTCCTAATGTTTCATCTCGGAATCTTCTGAAAACCTCATTAATAATGCGTTGGCGAAGAAACCATAAGAAATGGCTGGAACCAGGAATAAATATCTCGTAGTGATTATCCCCTTATCGGGTTAAATTTCGCTCAAACCGGTCAAGACAACATCCCACCGTATTCTTATGCGCATGGTAATCAGGCATATTACCTGTTGAGCAGCATTCCGATTGTTACCGTTTTTAATATTGTCCATCCAGACGATTCCGAGATTGAATCATTGAATATTCCGATTATAAGCGGTTGTCAAATTGGTCTCGAACAACTCACACTTAAAGCCACTCATTCTAATAAAAACACAAACTGGAGCATCACCGGGGGACTTCTTGCCATATAAGGAGTTGGAAATGCCGAGATTCAGTATACCATTCTTATCAAATGGAAAAATAATAAAGGAGATGGTTTCTTTTGGTGAAGGCCGGACAGGGGCAGTTCAACGGGGAAGCCCTGCTACAATCAGATTACTGGATCAAGGTGGAACTGTTGAAAACCGATGGAACCATTCTGCAGCACAGAGGGCATTTTTCTCTGAGACGATAATCAAATAGAAAAGGGTATAAAAAAAGAAACCCCCGCTTAAATAAGCGAGGGTTCCCAAACAAGGCGGTGACCTACTCTTCCACAAATAGCAGTACCATCGGCGCTAATGGGCTTAACTTCTCTGTTCGGAATGGTAAGAGGTGAGCCCCATTGCAATAACCACCTTAAAAGGTTAGTAATTAGTTTTTAGGTGTTAGGTGTTAGTAAACTAACCACTACGCACTATCTACTAATTACTGTCACGCCTTGGCGTGACCAATATCTTAACATATTGAAAAAAGTTACATGAATTAAAAAGCACGGTACAATAAGCCTATGGGTTATTAGTACTACTCGGCTATGACATTACTGCCTTTACACCTGTAGCCTATCAACGTGGTAGTCTTCCACGACCCTTTAAAGAAATCTCATCTTGTGGTGGGTTTCGCGCTTATATGCTTTCAGCGCTTATCCCTTCCAAAGGTAGCTACTCTGCTATGCAACTGGCGTGACAACAGATACACCAGAGGTTTGTCCAACTCGGTCC
>JBFKFP010000157.1:0-6344 GCA_041618535.1 Flavobacteriaceae bacterium | reverse complement strand
TGTTGAATTCGACCTGAAAAACGAGATTTATGAGCAGTATCAACGATTGTCCCTTGGATTTTATAAAGCCAATAGAACCGGGGATCTTATGAGCCGGATTAGTGAGGATGTGAGCAAGGTCAGGATGTATTTCGGACCTGCCATCATGTATTCTATCAATATGATCACCCTTTTTGTGGTGGCGCTCACCTATATGATTAACCAGGCTCCTACCCTTACGTTTTACACAATTATTCCCCTGCCAATATTATCGGTGGCCATATTCTTCCTGAGCCGGGCAATTCACAGCAGGAGCACAATAGTTCAGCAGTACCTTGCTAAACTATCAACCTTCACCCAGGAGGCATTCAGCGGGATATCCGTGATAAAGGCTTATACGATAGAAGATCAGACCAACTCGGCTTTTCAAGTGCTGTCTACAGAACAACGACAGAAGCAGATCGACCTGGCAACGATCAGGGCTTTCTTTTTTCCGCTGATGATACTTCTTATAGGTTTGAGCAACCTTCTAGTGATTTACATCGGTGGTCGCCAGTATATGAACGGTGAGATCGACAGCATCGGAACCATCGCAGAATTTATAATTTACGTCAACATGCTAACCTGGCCCGTAACTGCCATAGGATGGGTAACCTCCCTGGTGCAGGAAGCCGAGGCCTCTCAGAAAAGAATCAACGAATTTTTAAAGGAGGAACCCGAGATTCGGAACATGAAAGTGGAGGAAACACCGATTGAGGGAAGTATTGAATTTAAGAATGTCTCTTTCACATATCCCGACACCAATATACAGGCACTTGACGGACTTTCCTTTCAATTGAAAAAAGGCCATACCCTGGCTATCATCGGTAAGACGGGGTCGGGAAAATCGACTGTGCTTGATTTAATTGGGAGGCTTTATGATGTTGACCGCGGCCAAATAAAAATCGACGGGAAAGATATTAAAGATGTCAATCTGTCCAGCCTGAGGGAGAGCATTGGATATGTGCCCCAGGATGCATTCCTGTTCTCAGACTCCATTAAAAACAATATAAAGTTCGGCCTGGTTGATGCCTCTGATGCAGATGTGATCAAGGCTGCAAAAAATGCAGAGGTACATAAAAATATCATGGAATTCAGTCAAAGATATGACACCGTTCTAGGGGAGCGGGGAATAACTCTGTCCGGAGGTCAGAAGCAAAGGGTTTCTATAGCAAGGGCCATTATTAAAAATCCGCAGATCCTTCTTTTGGACGACTGCCTGAGTGCCGTTGACACTGAAACGGAAGAGCGAATTTTGAACAATCTTCAATTTATCGTCCAGGGAAAAACCACAATAATTGTAAGTCACAGGATATCATCGGCAAAGAATGCCGACCATATCATCGTTCTAGATCATGGCCGTGTTATTCAAAAAGGGAAACACGAGGAACTGATCAACAAGGAGGGGTATTATAAGGAGCTCTACCAGAAACAATTGTCGGAAAAAGATTTAACCTAATTTGTTGGTTGCTATGCTTTTTTTTTAGATTTTTGGTTCATCATTATCAAAAGCAAATTTAATTAAAACACTATGAGTAATAACGAGATGTTGGAGAAAGAGGAGATTTTTTCGAAGGTATTAAGAGCCGGAAGACGTACATATTTTTTTGATGTTAGGGCAACTAAAGCCGGGGATTACTACCTCACCATTACAGAAAGTAAGAAATTTACAAATGACGATGGCTCGTTTCATTACAAAAAGCACAAGATTTATCTCTACAAGGAAGACTTTGCTGAATTCCGATCGATTTTAGGTGAAATGACCGACTATATCATCGATGAAAAGGGTGAGGAGGTTATCAGTGAAAGGCATCGTAAGGACTATAAAAAAGATGATCAGGATGCCTTGGAGGACGGCAGTTCAAATTCCAATCCCGATAATTTTACCGATATCAATTTTGAAGATATTTAAAACATAGAAATCACTTATAAAACCGTCATCAATTTCATGACGGTTTTTTTATATTTATAGATTAACACCTATTATATGAAAAAACTGATACTTCTTGGCTTGATGGCATTTAGCCTGTCATACGGTCAGAACACCACAGACCTATCTTATTATTTACCGGATTATAATGAAGAGGAGTATGATACAAAAATTCCTAAACCTGAGTCCATAATCGGGCATAAGGTTGGGGAATGGCATGTGACACATGATAAATTGGTGCAGTATATGTTCGCCCTTGCCGATGCATCGGACCGAATCACGATCGAAGACAGGGGAAGTACCTTTGAGGGAAGACCGGTGCTGCTGCTCACCATAACTCATCCCGACAACCATAGGAGGTTGGAATCGATCCGGAAGGAACATATTGCAGCCACCGAAAGCAACTCAACTGATGTCTCAACAAGACCCATTGTCGTATATCAGGGGTTTTCTATCCACGGTAACGAACCCAGCGGTGCCAACGCTGCGCTGCTTGTGGCCTATCACCTGGCAGCCTCGAAGAGCACTGTAGTAGATGACCTTCTGAAAAATGTGGTCATACTTTTCGACCCCTCCTTAAATCCGGACGGCCTTCAGCGTTTCGCCTACTGGGCAAATTCCAATAAGAGCATCAATCTTAATTCTGATCCCTATGACAGGGAATACGACGAGGTATGGCCTGGCGGAAGGACCAATCACTATTGGTTTGATCTGAACCGGGATTGGCTGTCGGCTCAGCTTCCCACAACAAGGGCAAGAATTAAAACCTTTCATGAATGGCTGCCTAATATTCTGACAGATCACCATGAAATGGGGACAAATTCCACTTTTTTCTTTCAACCCGGGATTCCCTCAAGGACCCATCCCCTCACTCCTAAACGCAACCAGGAACTAACAGGGAAGATCGGTCAATTCCATGCGAAGGCTCTGGACAAAATAAAATCGCTTTACTACACCGAAGAAAGCTATGATGATTTCTACTACGGAAAGGGATCAACCTTCCCGGATACCAATGGCGGAATAGGAATCTTATTTGAACAGGCCGGTTCCAAAGGCCATATCCAGGAATCTGCAAACGGAATCCTGACTTTTCCGTTTACAATAAGAAATCAGCTTACCGCGGCTCTTTCAACCCTGGAGGCGGCACGCAGCATGAGAGCGTCCATCCTTGAGTATCAGCTTGATTTTTTTAAAAAAGCACGATCTGAAGCCTCTAAAGCGGGAAATAATGCCATCGTCTTCGGTAATACAAAGGATAAGGCACGAACGTATCATCTGGCTGAAATCCTGAAGAGACATCATATCAAGTTCCATGAACTGAAAAATGACATTAAAATAGACGGACAGACCTTTAAAAAAGGGTTTAGCTACCTGGTTCCGAAGAATCAAAAGAACACCAGGCTTATCAATGCCATGTTCGAAAAACGCACAACTTTTGCCGACAGTCTCTTTTACGATATCTCGGCCTGGACGCTTCCGCTTACATTCAACCTGGATTACTCCGAGAAAGCAACTACGGCAAGTGCCGAATCTTCTGAGGTCACCGATTTGAAACTTCAGACCGGTGGTGCTTCTTCCCGAAGCGATTACGCCTACCTTATGGAATGGCATGAATATTACAGTCCGAAGGCCCTTAACACCATCCTCAACAAGGGACTCAGGGCGAAAGTAGCGATGAAGACCTTTACTTTAAATGAGAAGGACTATGATTATGGCACTATACTTATCCCGGTTCAGAATCAGGTTTTAAATTCATCCGATCTGTACAATTTCCTGGATAAAACAGCCAAAGAGAGTCATTTGAACATAGATGCGGTAGACACGGGACTGACTGAAGGCATCGACCTCGGCAGCAATAATTTCAGAGCATTGACTAAAGCTAAGATCGCGCTAATAGTTGGTGAAGGCGTCCGGTCCTATGACGCCGGTGAGATATGGCACCTCTTCGATACCCGATACGATATCACCGTTACCAAACTGGACACCAAAACCATTGACAAGGCCGACCTAGGTAAATATAATACACTTATTGTTCCAAGTTCCAGCGGACTTTCCGAAAAACAAATCAACAAGATAAAGGCATGGGTTGAGGACGGAGGAACCCTGATCGGTTACCGGTATACTCTGGACTGGTTGAAGAAAAACGAACTGGCAAAACTTGAATTCAAGAAAATGGAGTTTACCGCTAAAGGCATTACATATGAACAACGATCAAATTTCACTGATGCCAATGAGATTGGAGGCGCTATTTTCGATGCTGATATCGACCGGTCTCACCCCATCAACTTTGGAAATACAAGAAAAAAAATATCCATGTTCAGGAATACAACCTTATTCATGAAGCCGGATAAGGATAGTTACAACAACCCGATAAGATATTCGGCAAATCCGTTATTAAGCGGTTACATATCCAAACCCAACCTTGACAGCTTAAAATCGAGTGTTCCCCTGCAGATAAAAAAATTGGAGCGTGGAAAGGTAGTGGCATTCACCGATAACACCAATTTCAGGGCTTTCTGGTATGGAACCAACAAACTGCTGATGAATGCAATATTCTTTAGGGAGGAACTTTTATCAGAATGAATTCTAAATCGTTAATCATCTTATTTCTTCTTGCAACGGCAATTTTCGGATCAGGATGTAAAAATGACGATAACGGTGCTCTGGACTGCGACAATGAGGTCGTTATCAGCGGATTTCAGTATTCCAATGCCGAAAGCACCTTCTTCGAGATCAACAATATCTCGGTAAACGGAGATATTCTCACTGCGGAAATAAGCTCAAGCGGTTGCAGCGGAGACAGCTGGAATCTTTGTTTGATCGATTCGGGGGCGGTGATGGAGAGCTTTCCTCCACAGCGCCGGATTCGTTTTGTACTGCGAAATGATGAAGGGTGCCTTGCCTATTTGCAGAAAGCCTTTACTTATGATATTTCATCTCTTCAAACCGAGGGAAATGTTGTGATCCTCCAGGTTGAAGACTATTCTGAATCGGTTGAATACTCATATTAAGCGATGATTACAGCTTTACCAATAATGAGGTAGTCAGCAATATAATTGCTGATATCCAAAAAGCTGTGAGCCACCCTGAAATAATTCCAAGGAGGATAAAAATCAAAACCAGGTATAGCGGTCCTAGAACAACAATAGCCGCAAATCGGAAAGTAGCAATAAACTCCTTTTCAACTATCTTCGGCTGAATAAATCGTTTCCAGGTCAAATAGGGCAGGAAGTAAATTATCTTCAGAAGTAATTTTGAAACTTTTTGAATAATGTTTAATCCTGGGTTTTGCCTTTTCGGGCAATCCCTGAACTCATTTCTAATGCAGCGGTTTACCTCGGCGGGTCTTAAAAAATCGACAGAGTCCTCCTCAAGTTTCTGAATGATGGATTCATAGTTGTCTTCAGGCACCTGCGCTGTGAGTTCACTCATTGCCTTGTGGATCTGTCCTTTCAGCTTTCCGACCTTTTCCGAACGGTTTAATCGGGGCTCTACCTTTATTTCGTTAGGTTGACCGATAAGAACAGAAGCCTCATCCGGAAAACCTGTGGTGAGAGAAAAATTAATCCCCACCGGGACCAATTGAAGGGCCTGATCCGGATGTTTTTCAAGAAAATCGAATACGATCCTTGTGAATCCTTTTGAAAGAGGTCTTACCCGTCTGACCAGGTTATGACTGCCTTCAGGAAAAATGACGACGATGTTGTTCTTACTGAGCAAATCGATGCAATGAACAAAAATGGATGAATTTTGATTCAGAGTAGACCACCCATCCCTTATGCGGTAAACGGGAATCATGTTTATTCCCCTCAGAAGTCCTGAAATACGCGGTTTTTTAAATACGCTTGCCCTCGTAAGAAAATATCCATATTTGGGAAGGTGAACTGCGATCAGCAAAGCATCGATCAGCGCGTTACGATGATTCGCCAGAATCAAAGTGGGTTGATCAAGTGGAATATTGCCAATACCATTAATTTTTATCCTTCGGAAGTAAAAGAACAGGCCTAACCTCAAATAAGACTTCAACAAAAAAAGTTTCAATGCGTTCATTTTTTATTGCGTTTTTCAGCCTTCGACCATACAGCGGCTAAGATCAGACCTGAAATATTATGCCAAATTCCCCAAAAAGCAAGCATTACGGCCATTCCACCCAACCCCTCAAAAAATGCAAATACAAGGATGAGGCCTAGACCGGAATTCTGAATCCCTGTTTCCATGGCCAGGGTTTTCTGGTTCCTGAAGGAGAGATTTCCAATCCTCGCAACCATAAAACCCAATAGCAGGGCAAGGGCATTATGAGCTATTCCAATGCCGATGACCTTATCGATAAAGGATGTAAATATGTCAAAATTATTTGCAAAGGCAATCACGATTATGGCCACGAATGCTGTAATTG
>JBFKFP010000156.1:0-6354 GCA_041618535.1 Flavobacteriaceae bacterium | reverse complement strand
TGGGAAGGCTAATTATGGAAAACCTGCTGAAACAGCTTGAGGGAATTGAGGAAATATTTCTGAATACGAAACCGGAATTGGAGCAGTTCTACAAGAGATTTGGGTTTATCAGGGTGAATGGCCTCACGATGAAACGTAAAAAATGACCCGGCAATATCAATAACCTTTGAGTCCTCCTCTCCCCTTTATCCATAATATTTCTTAATTTAAACACTAAATTCAATACTGGTCAAAGTTTAAAAGACTTTTAATGCTTTTAAACGAAAACAAGGACTAAAAGATAATTAGATGAAAACATGAGTGACACCGACCGACAAATTGAAAATCTTTTTCTCACTGTTCCTTCCCATTTAGGAGAATTGGCACAGCAGCTCCGGGATCATATAAAAAAAGAGTTGCATCCCACCAGGGAGATCGTTTTTTCCTCCTATAATTCCTTAAATCTGGGCTATGGCTTTACTGAAAAAAGCTGGGACTGTTTCTGCGGCATAATCATTTACAGTAAACATATCAATATCAGCTTCCCTTCCGGGGCCCATTTAAAGGACCCTGGAAATATTCTCAAGGGAACAGGTTCAAGGGTGAGACATATCCGGATTGATAAATTTGATGAGATTATGAGTTCAGAAGTTCTTGAGATCTTGAGGGAGGCCCGTGACTTGTCGCAGAACATGGCTGCCGAAAAGGGTTTTTCTGATAATGAATTCAAGACTATTATTAAATAAAGTCACCACATCTTCAACCGTCCTCAGATTGAAGAAGACCGATCATTTGAAAGGTACTCCCGTTTAGTTAATATTATGGTTAATAAATACTTATAGAATTTTCTATACAATCCACTCAAAATCAATACATTTGAAGAATTTTGGTAGATATATTAGGATTAATCTTACAAAATAGTGTATTTCATCGAAGTTTTATAACATTTTAAAGATTAATCTATTCTAACTGCTTATATTTCAAGTCCAAATCTACCATAAACCTAATCTTATAGATTATGAAACGTATTCTCCCCCTGTTATGTCTGAGTTTGGCATTGTTCAGCTCGAATGTGGTTGCGCAGAGCACTATTTGGTCATCAGACTGTGAAAATTTAACCGGTTGGATTGCAGAGGATCTCGATGCTGACGGACAAACCTGGTATTATTATACCGGAGGTGATACAATCGGATTTCAACCCGGGCAATTTATCGCTTCACCGTCTATGTCGGTGAACCCCGATAATGTAATGAGAACACCCTCCATTGCAATTCCTTCGAATGCACAGGATTTAACTTTGAGCTATCGCATCGCGGCATCTAATGATGTTTCCCACCAGGAAACATATGCAGTATATATACAAGAGGTAGGCGTTGGAACAAAATTTGACAATAAAATTTATGAGGCAACCCTGACTGATGGAGGGCCTAATTCGGCCTTTGTTATGACTTTGAATATTCCAGCAAGCTTTGCAGGGAAAGATGTCTATTTCTATTTCAGGCATTACAACTGTTTCAACCAGGAATTTCTTATGCTGGATGATCTTTCAGTAGAATCCGGAGGCAGCCCGAATCCGTGTAATAATAACCCAGTTGGTTCTCCCTGTGACGATGGAAATGCTTGTACCGTTAATGATGCCTACGATGCCAATTGCAACTGCGTAGGTACGCTTCAGGATATTGACGCCGATGGTGTTTGTGATACAGATGACAACTGCCCAGGTACCTATAATCCCTTGCAGGAGGATATGGATGGTGATGGTGTAGGCGATGTATGCGACTGCTCAGCAGCTGACTCCGCATTCGATGTTGGTGCACTCAGTCATAACGGCTCCGGTTACGGTGCCACGGCCAAAGCATTTAACATCGGAGATAAAGATTTCAATTTTACGATTAGCGGGTTATCGGCTCAAATATCCGGGAAAAAATCGAACCGGTATATCGAGAGTGTAACTGTTTTATATACAAATAGCCAGGGCCAGCAAATAACTTATGGAACCTTCAACGGGGATATTACCGCCCAAATTCCGATATCGATTTCAGGGGAAGCGACCCAGATTGAAGTTCGATTGTTCAATAGTTATAACTCCTCCTATGGCGGTACACTGTCGGTTGATTTGGGTACCATCGACTACTGTCTGGGATGTCTTGATTCCGATGGTGACGGAGTATGTGATGATGATGATATTTGCTTAGGCTTCGATGATAACCTGCTGGGATTGCCTTGTGACGATGGTGACCCTTGTACAAGTGGAGATACCTGGACAGATTGCGCAACCTGCGTTGGAACTGTCATTGATCAGGACAATGACGGTGTCTGTGATGGTTTGGACAATTGTGTTCTAACCAGTAATACTGACCAGGTCGATTCAGACGGCGATGGTCTCGGTGATGCCTGTGATGAT
Source organism: Flavobacteriaceae bacterium (assembly GCA_041618535.1). GTDB lineage: Bacteria > Bacteroidota > Bacteroidia > Flavobacteriales > Flavobacteriaceae > SHLJ01. The sequence goes on along the minus strand of JBFKFP010000156.1, from coordinate 3,971 downwards.
TATAATTGTGCAAGTGAACTGCAGTCATCTTTCGACAATAATCCCCTAGTTCTATCGGGTTCCGGAAGCGCTGCAAGCCAGGTGGCCTTCCTTGTAGCTCAGGAAGCTATTTCATTTACCATCAGTGATATCGGTGCCAAACTCAAAGGAAAACCCAGCAATAAATATCTTGATAAGGTTACAGTAACTTATTTTGATGGTGCGAATACCGTTACCCATGCTGTCTATTATGGTGATACCGTGAATTCGGTAGACGTTGAAATCGCAGGTCCTGCAAGTTGGATTACTGTGTTACTGGAGGATGGCTTAAACGGTAGTGTAACCCAGAGTGTAGATCTGTCCGCTGTCCGTTCATGTTCTGATGCAGTACCTTCTCAAAGCCCGAAAAGTGTATCCGAAGAGGAAAACTCAATTAAGCTTGAGAGTTACGCTATGCAGCTTTACCCAAATCCGGTTAAGAATTCAAACCTGAACATCAGGCATAACCTGGAAAATACAGGTTCTGTTACATGCTTAATAACTGATATGAGCGGAAAGATCGTTTATAACAAGAATCTTGATCAAACCGGTGGACGAAGTGTTCAATTGAATGTATCGCATCTCGAAAATGGATTATATTTTGTCAGCCTTGTTTCCGATGAAATCAGGCTCACAAAAAAATTCATACTTCAAAATTAAATCGATTGCTCATTGAATGGAGTGATTGATAATTATTAACTTTCAGTGCTCCCAAATCCTGATTAGACAACCATTCAGGATTCTGAAGGGTATGTGAGCCATAAACAATGCTGTTAAAAGCGAATGGCGAAGCATCGGACTTAACCTCATATCTTAAATTTTATCATGGGGATTCACCGCTTACATTTTTCAATTGTCATAAAGTCTGAAAAATCAAAGATATGGAAAACACTATGGGATGAGGACTCTTATCGTGACTGGGTGAGTGTGTTTTATGAAGGCTCGTATGCGGTCACAGATAATTGGGAGGAAGGCAGTAAGGTTCTATTCCTTAATCCCGGTGAAAATGGCATCTACAGCAAGATTGAAAAACACGTCCCGAATAGAATAATGAAGTTCAAGCATCTGGGAAATGTGGTAAAGGGAATAGAACAACCGATTGATAGTGAAACCAAAAAATGGTCGGGAACCATTGAAGTTTACACGCTGTCTGACGGAGATGATGGTTTGAAACTGACCGTCGAGATAGATGTACTTGATGAGCATCTCGATTATATGAAAGCCACTTTCCCAAAGGCTCTGGAACGGATAAAGATGAACTGCAGTAAGTAAGTTCCTATTAATGGAACATATCATCCCTCAAATGTCAATGACATCCTCTAACCCTTTAAGGATGAAAAGGAAATAAACATATCAAAATTTTCATTACCTTCCTTAAATAGGATTTATATCAATTACCTGAATATGAGAAAAATGAAAAAGCTTTTCGCGATGGGATTTGCACTGATGATGCTTAGCAGTTGTGCCACCATCTTCGGAGGACCGGTTACCACCTATCAGAAAACGAAGCCAGGGCCAGGCGAACAACAACGAGATGTTAGAGTTATTGCCCTTATTGCAGACATCATAATTTTTGCTCCTTCATTAATTGTCGACTTTGCCACCGGAGCCATTTACAGGCCGAGGAGATAAGGCGCTTGTGGATCATAAAAATTTACACTGCCCAATCTGTAATGATATGACCTATGCCCTTTAAGTTCATGTTATTTGTTTTATTCGGATGAAAAGAATTACTTAAAAGAAATCAGGCGTTTGAAAATTAAATGTAAGTTTACATTCAGTAATAAATTGAAAAAAGCCCCTGGGGTTGTAACCGGGAGACCGGTTAATTTCACTCCAATGCTCGTTACTCATTAAAAAATACCGTTATGAAATACGTTAACATACTTATGATTCTCTTGTTTAGCTCAGTATTATTCCTGAATTCATGTAAGGAGAGTACCACACAAGAAAAGAAACAGGAACCCCCTCAGCCATTAGATTTTTCAAATACCGGCAATCAGAATACTGATCAGTCGGCCGCAAACACAAGCGGGGTTTATCATTATACATGCAGCAACGGTTGTGCCGGAGGTTCAAGTTCTGCCGGGACCTGTGCAAATTGTGGTAATACTTTGGCTCATAATGCCGCTTACCACTCTAATACCAATACCAATACAACTCCCGACCCTTTAAACCCTGTCACACCTCCAACCGGTCAGAATAACTCAGGCCAGTTTCACTACACGTGTTCTAATGGTTGTGCCGGTGGATCAGCATCGGCGGGAACATGTTCCAGTTGTGGAAGTGACCTGGCCCATAATTCAGCCTATCATCAATAGGGTTTTCTGGAATTGGTATTTGCCATTTACCTATAAGATTTGATTCTATGATTTTCTGCAGGGGCTTAGCTTACGGTCCCTGAGCTGTTGATCAGATAAGATTTTAGAACCAGGTCATTATATTTGTCGTCCTAACCGGAAAACTTTCATGTTAATTTTTAACTTTAGATATAAATCTGATTATCAGCTATATCTGAAGCGGTATTTTCAGCCCGGTTCATTCATGGTCCTTTATCTTTAAATCGGATTTTAATTAATTTCAATTTGCAGTCATGAAAAAATATATTGCAGCATCTCTGATCATTCCATTCATTTTAACGGGTTGCATAGAAAAGCAGGGAAAAGAAACGCCAACAGATAATAAAAGTGGATATCTGGATTATTCCCAGAGTGACGACCAGGTGACAGGCGGGGTTAAAATGATACCTGTAAAAACTGAAATCGGGACTTTTGATGTTTACACCAAACGCATGGGAAACAGTAAGAATATGCGTTTATTGTTACTACATGGCGGCCCGGGTGGCACACATGAAGAATTTGGAAATTTCGATGGCTATCTTTTGAAGGAAGAAATTGAATATATCTATTACGACCAGCTCGATTCCTATTACAGCGACAAGCCAAATGACTCAAGCCTCTGGACTACCGCTCATTTCGTGGAGGAGGTTGAGCAAGTGCGAAAGGCTCTTGACCTCAATAAAGATAACTTTTACCTCCTTGGCCAGTCGTGGGGTGGGATTTTAGCGATGGAATACGCCTTAAAATACCAGGAAAACCTCAAAGGGCTGATTATTTCGAATATGGTTGCCAGTGCCCCTGAATATACAAAATACGCCTATGAGGTGTTGGGCCCGCAGATGGATCCGGAGGTATTGAAGGAAATTATGGAAATAGAGGCAAACAATGACTTTGATAATCCAAGATATGAGGAACTACTGATGAATAATTATTATACCGAACATATTTTAAGAATACCCGTTCAGGATTGGCCCAAATCGGTTAATCTGTTGTTTGAGCACCTCAACCCGGATATTTACATTTACATGCAGGGCTATAGTGAATTTGGAATGACCGGTAATGCCACCCTTAAAAACTGGGATGTATCTGATAGGTTAAAGGAAATTAAAACACCAACTCTCATGCTCGGAGCTCAGTATGATACCATGGATCCTAAATACATGGAATGGATGGCCTCCGAGGTCCAAAACGGCCGAAGCGTAACCACTGATGGAAGCCATTTGTCTCAATTCGACGATCCCGGAAATTACTTCCCGGCATTGATTAAATTTATAAAAGATGTAGACCGGGGGTCGTTCGAAAGGGACTAAAGCCCTTTTCAGACCCGGGTAAAATCATATTGAAGGACCAATGCTGAAATCATTGATAAAACTCCTGAAAAAAGCTGCTAAATATGTCGGCCTTTCTTTGTTCTTTTTGGCCATTATAGTTTTTATGTGGTGGCTATTACCTGAGCGAACTCCGAAGATTAAGAATTCAGAAGGCAAAACAGTTTCTAAAATCGATTATATAGAATTGGGGGGAACCGAACAGTGTGTCTTAATCAGGTCTCATAACACGGAAAACCCTGTCATGTTATTTCTTCACGGAGGCCCGGGAATGCCATTAATGTAC
>JBFKFP010000155.1:0-6367 GCA_041618535.1 Flavobacteriaceae bacterium | reverse complement strand
AACCTTGGCGGCGGAGTTGTTACCGACCTGGGTGGATTCGTGGCTTCGGCATTTAAAAGAGGAATAGACTTTATAAACGTGCCCACTTCCCTCCTGGCTATGGTTGATGCCTCGATTGGAGGAAAGACAGGAGTTGACCTCGGGGGACTAAAAAACCAGATAGGTGTCATCAACATGGGAACCATGGTTGTGGTGGATGTTGAATATTTAAAAACCCTGCCTCCTAAGGAGATGCGTTCCGGGAGCGCCGAGATGTTTAAGCACGGCCTGATTGCCGACCCTGCATACTGGGAAGCGATGAAAGTAACGGAGTTGGATGTCGGCGCTGAACTGAATAAACTGGTCTACAGCTCGATCGGCATTAAATATAGTATAGTTAAAGAGGACCCGACAGAGCAGTCCATCAGGAAAGCCTTAAATTTCGGTCATACCCTCGGGCATGCCATAGAAACTTTCTTCCTGCTTGATGAAAGCCGGGAAAGCCTGCTGCATGGAGAGGCCATTGCTATCGGCATGATCATGGAGGCCTTTTTATCTCAGCAGATCCTGGGACTGGATGATGACTCTATTGAAGACATCAGGTCTGTTCTGAGCAGTCACTTCGGAAAGGTTGATATTTCCGAAGATATTGAAGCCGATATCATAGAGCTTCTGAAGCATGACAAGAAGAACACACACGGACAGATAAATTTTGTTCTTTTGGATAAAATAGGTTCGTTTAAATTGGATCAGCAGGCCGGCCAGCAACTTCTTCACCGGGCCTTCTCCTATTACAGGTCATAGAAGTTAATAACCTTGATTAAGGGCGAATTATTTTCGGTTCGAATTTATTCGTAAATTAACTGAAGCTAAGTTGATTTATTGATAAAATTATTCGTTCCGAAAAAAGGAGATCATGAAACGCGTAATTGTCGATTTCAAGAAACTGACGCCTGAAATTTTAACGCTATTAACTCACAAATTCCCGGATGGTTATGGAGACAGTGATATTATCACATTCAGTAATCACCGAAATGAGGTTATCGACGCTGTTGAGGTCAAGACCGAGGATACTGTTTACCTGGTAAAGGTAGGATCAAAATTGAGGTATACCATGGCCAATTTAGAGAATGACATTATAACCAGAGAGATTATGGAGTTAGATCTTGAGGAAGATGTTATCACGGAAAATTAGAGATACCGCCCGGCGATAACACCGATATGATGTGTCTCATGCCCGGCTATGATGAAGGCCAGGGCCCTGGCCGAAAACGGGTTATTATTCGCTGTTCCAATAAATTTCAGCATTTGCTCATCCATGGTTTTATAAAGACTGAGGGTTGCCGCTCTCACCGATTTATATTCATCCAGCAAATCTTCCTTAGATCTCTCACAGGCCTTTGATACCGGCACATAATAGTCATGGTCATATCCCGGAAGGTCTTTGGCATCCTGCCTGGCCAATCTCAAAGCTCTATAGGAAAATATTCTCTCGGAGTCTATGAGGTGCTGAACAATCTCCTTGATGGTCCACTTTCCCTCAGCATAAGCATAATCCATTTTCTCATCAGGGACAGACTCGAGAAAGCTGAACGTTTTTTGGAATGAATCTTTCAGGCATGTAATAAGGTCACCATTGCCTGCAAGTTGGATATAATGACTGTAATAGGCCCCATATTCAGATGGGTCAAGGTCAACCGACTTATTCATTATGGATAGAATTGCTAGAGCTCATTAAAGATGGAATGCATCAACCTCTTCTTATCATTGATGCTCTCCTCCAACGAGATCATTGTTTCGGTCCTGTACACACCATCAATGTCATCAATCATAAAGATGACTTCTTTGGCATGTGAGGTGTTTTTAGCCCTGATCTTACAAAAAATATTGAACTTACCAGTAGTGATATGAGCTACTGTTACACACGGTATTTCGCGCAACCTTTCCAGAACAAACTTGGTCTGTGAGGTATTCTGAAGAAAAACCCCAACATAGGCTATAAACGAGTACCCGAGTTTCTGGTAATCAAGCGTAAGCGATGAGCCTTTAATAATTCCGGCATCTTCCATTTTTTTAACACGAACATGGACAGTACCGGCGGAAATCAGCAATTTCTTCGCGATATCGGTAAAAGGTGTGCGTGTGTTATCGATGAGCATATCCAGGATCTGGTGATCGATCTCATCTAATTTGAACTTTGCCATTTCTTCAATACCTTTAAATAAAAATCAAAGATAAAGCATTTTTATTAATAATATTGCACCGTTTTTTAAGAATCAGCTAATTTTAATGAGAATATTTCATCGTTTATTAGCACGATATCGACTTTATCATCGATGTTCAGCAATTGTTTCTCCCCGTTTAAAACGACATGGCCATTAGCTTGGATTTCACGATGACCAAAATAATTCCCAAGGGATTCCATTTTTTCAATCACCGGGATGAAGTCAATTTTTTTATTATTAAGAACTTCCTTGTAACGAATCCCGATATCCTTACCTCCTGCTCCATGACGTATCAGGATGTCGAAAAAGCGCTCTTCATTTTGGGGAATGTCCTTGTAGATTTCAAAGCCATAAGTAGAGCCGGAATTATAAGCCGTGAATTTAAGACTTATCACTAAAGCTTTGAAGATCAGTGACCTGGTTATCTCTCTCTGATAATCTTGTGGATAATGGCCGGCTTCAAATAAAACCGAAGGCACATTAAGCCCCTGGAAGGTATCACCCACGCAATTCGCATTATAGGCGTCATTATAAAGCGAAATCTGTCCGGGTATAAGGGGTGTTAGCTGTTTAAACAAGTCTGAAATGAGGGCCATCGACTTTTTCCGCGATTCATTAATACTTCTCTTTTCATCCGCAGCAGGCGACAAAAAACTCAAAACCGCTGAACGACTGCTGGAGCCTGCGCTGTAAAGGGTTCGTTGTCCGTGAAGGTTAAAGCAATAATCCGGATTAAATTGTTCAAAAACGGCCTTAAGAACCCTGCTTTCCGGCTGTGAAAGGTCTTGAGCGTCGCGGTTAAGATCAATCTCATTTGCATTGAGGCGGGTATAGGTGTTAGCGCCGTCCGGATTTAGCATGGGGATACAGCAAATTTGAATTCGTGAGGCCAGGTCGGTCAAGCTCTGATTTGAAAGAGCATTAAAAAGATCGAACAGAGCCTTAGTGGTCGTCGATTCATTCCCGTGCATTTGGGACCAAATAAGAATCCTTGTATTTCCCGAACCCCATTTTATTGTATGGATGGGATTCTCTAAGACCGACTTCCCGGCTACCTCCAATTTAAAATCTTTTGAAAGACCATCATAAAGCGGCATGATCATTTCGAGGTTGATATATCTTCCGCGAAGTGAATCCATCTTGTATTGGCGGTGTAATCGGTCCAGTAACTCCAGGGTCATACTTCAGTAAAATACAAATGTAAACAAACTCTTTTTTACATACGTAAACATAAAATTGCGCCTGATTAATTACAATTGTATCGATTTTCCAAGATAAAGGAATTAGATTTTGAAAAAAACGCAATAAGGTTAATATTCATACTATATAACTTTGTTTATTAGTGTTTTAACCGCTTATATATAAAGTTTATATATAATATATATGTCGGAATATTGATGTTTATTTCCATTGATGTTTGGGTCAGATAAAGTCTGAATTGATTATATTTGTATACAATGGTAAACAACGAGGAATTTAGTAAGAGACTCCAGGAGGTAATGGATTATTACGGCCTCTCCGCCTCTGCTTTTGCAGAACGGATCGGCGTTCAGCGTTCCGGAATTTCTCATATCCTTTCCGGAAGGAACAAACCAAGCCTTGACTTCGTGATGAAGGTACTCGAGCAGTTTAAAGAGGTAGACCTCTATTGGCTGCTTAACGGGAAGGGACAGTTTCCTCAGACGGAAAGAGTTGTTGTCGGTGATGCAAGGTTTGATGATACCCCTCTTCCCCAGGCTCCTAAGAAAGATCATGATAAGATTGACCGCATTGTCATTTTTTTCAAGGATGGAACCTTCAGGAGCTATAACACTTAGGACATAGTTTTGTAGTTTTGTACCATGAATAGAATGGCATTGCTCCTTTTGTTGCTTTTATTCAGCTGTTACCAGCCTGAGAGGGATTGCAGATCATACAGAACCGGACAGTTCGAAAGCACCATAACCATTGAGGGAAAAGATTATATGTCTGTTTTCAAAAGAAACGACAGCCTTCAGGTAGAAACTTTTGAAGGAAAAACGGACTCCAGCACTGTGCGTTGGATCAATGATTGCGAAGTGGTTTTCAGAACCATCAATCCGAAGAGCCGGATTGACAGAAAAGATATTCACCTGAAAATTTTAAGCACCACAGATTCGACCTATGTGTTTGAGTATAATTATGTGGGTGAACCGAATAAACAAAAGGGAATAGCCAAACGAATAGACTGATCTATGCTGGAGTTCTTATTAAGCGGCGATGCCATTTTCGCCTTACTGACCCTCACCTTCCTGGAGATAGTCCTGGGGATAGACAATATTGTTTTCATCTCCATTATAGCCAATAAACTACCAGAACATCAGCGTGTTAAGGTAACAAATATCGGGCTGGTCCTTGCCATGGTCCAGCGTATAGTCCTGTTGTTCTTTGTCTCATTCCTGGTTGGACTAAGTGAACCATTTCTGAATGTGGACAGCAGTTGGTTCAAGACATCCTTAAGCTGGCAGGCGGTTATTATGTTTGCCGGCGGGTTATTCCTGCTGTATAAGAGCACATCGGAGATTTATGAAAAGGTTGAATTGCCAAAACATGATGAGAAGAAAGTAAAGGGGAAAATCCTGGACACCCTTGGTAAAGCCCTGGTTCAGATCCTGATAATCGATTTTATTTTCTCTGTGGACTCTATTCTAACTGCTGTAGGTATGACCAGCGGGATCTCCCCCAACCCGAATCACGCTCTTATGATCATGGTAATTGCGGTTGTGATCTCCATAATAATCATGATAGGATTTGCTAATCCCATCAGGCGATTTATTGACATGCACCCTTCTATGCAGGTCCTTGGCCTGGCTTTCCTTATACTTATTGGCTTTATGCTTATTGCTGAAGGCGCCCATGTTTCAAATACAGAGATCTTCAACCAGTCTATCGGTGTTATTCCGAAGGGGTACCTGTATTTTGCTATCAGCTTCTCACTTTTTATCGAATTCTTAAACTTCAGGGTCAAACGGAAGACGCACAGGGTCAAGGAATAGTCTTCTGCATATGATGAATTTATTTTAAATATATAGAATATTTTCTATATATTTAAGTGCTGAATTCATAGCTATGGTAAAACATAAACGCACACTGGCTCCTTATCGCAGGAAAATCCTGAATGGTTATTACCTTTTTCTGAAGGGAAAGCGATACAGCATGAGCACCATCCGGGCTTATACCTTCCATATGGCCGATTTGTTTTCTTTTTATGCCGAGGTTCCTCTTGATAAGTTGAATAACTCCAGTGTGGAACGATACATCGAATCCGTATTTCTGAAGCGTTCTTACTCTATCAGCACCCAGAGGCAACTCGTAAGCGCCTTAAGGCTGTTTGTCGCTTATTTTCCTTACACCAGGATTGACGGTGTTGCATTGGAGCGACCAGAACCGAGCACGATCCTGCCGGTTGTATTGTCGAAACGAGAGGTTATAGACCTGGTGAGGAGCACCAGAAACCTGAAACACCGTGCTATCCTGGGGATGATCTACTCTGCAGGATTACGCATTAGTGAGCTTATAAACCTAAAAATCTCCCATATTGATATCGACAGGCGTCAGATCTTTATACGTGACAGCAAGGGTCGTAAGGACAGATACGTGGTGTTATCTGAGGGATTTTTGCCCTTATTCCAGAATTACCTGAGGACCTATCGCCCGGATGATTATTTTGTTGAAGGCCCGGGAGGCGGGAAATACTCGGCGAGCAGCATTCGTAAATTCCTCAAGCGCTCCTGTAAACTGGCCAGAATCGGTAAAAAGGTGACTCCGCATACATTGAGGCACAGTTATGCCACTCATTTATTGGAAAACGGTGTAAGCGTTCGTCATATCCAGGAATTATTGGGACATGCCAAACCGGAAACCACAATGATCTATACCCATATCGCCAAAAAGGATCTGTTAAACATACGCTCACCCCTGGACTCCATTTTGCTCAAGTTATCCCAGTCGGATAACCAACACCCCAATTTCCTGTTATCTGAGAACTTTAATCTATAATATTGTATTTTAGATTTCATATAACGAGTTGGCAGCCATTTGAATTCCCCTATGAAAGAAAGGAACGAGAATAATAACAAAAACATTCACGGAAAACCAGAGATTAGTTCGGGGCATGATATATCTGTAACTAGTACTCAATGGTT
>JBFKFP010000154.1:0-6444 GCA_041618535.1 Flavobacteriaceae bacterium | reverse complement strand
TGCTGTTAATTTTGCCCCGCCACCCCCGGCGCCTCCTATGCTCGATGAGATAACTGGTTGGTCTGCTCTGGCATTTACCGCATCAAGAAGAGACCAGGCCTTTTTGTATGACATGCCGAGGGATTTTGCCGCAGCTGAGATTGAGCCGTGCTCACCAACCGCCCTCAAAAGATTAACCCTGCCCTCTCCGAGGAGTATCTTTCCGTCCTTTTCAATCCAGATCCTGCTTTTTATCGAATATCCCATCAGTTATTTTAGGTTAAAAGAATGACCGTTAATAAATCTCCCTTGTCAGCCTGCTCCAATTCCGCAGGCATATAAACCAGTGCATTTGCCAACGCGAACGTATGGAGCATGGATGAATTCTGGCCCTCGAGAATTTCCACCTCTCCATCTTTATAGATAGCCTTAAGAAATTGGGCACGATCGCCCTTTTTGCTGAATTTGCTTTTTGTCCTTGCCTTCACTGTCAGAGGATTAAATTCAAGGTTGCCTTTTAAGCGGTTGATTGCAGGCAGTACGTACATATAGAAACAACTGAGAGAGGAGGCAGGGTTTCCCGGCAGGGCAAATACATATTTGCTTTCTTTTTTCCCAAAGAAAAGCGGCTTGCCGGGTTTTTGCTTTACCTTATAAAACAACTGAGTAACCTCCAGCTCTTCAAGCACATCTCCCACAAAGTCATAATCCCCGACTGAAATTCCCCCTGATATGAGAACCAGTTCACTTTCAGTAAGGGCCTCATTAATGGTATTCAGGGTTGCTGGGTAATTATCTTCCACTTTAAGAAGTCTTAACTCGCTAATACCGGCTTGATTCAGGGCTTTTTTCAGCATTACAGCATTGCTTTCATAAATTTTTCCATGTTGTAGAGGTTCTCCCGGCGCTTGCAGTTCATTCCCAGTTATCACCAATGATACCGAGGGTTTCTTATAAACTTCAACTTTCTGAATTCCAAGGGAAGCCAGGAAGCCGATGGCTGCAGGATTGATCACAGTTCCTTTAGGAAGTGCCAGATCGCCTTTATTAACCTGTTCACCCATTGGTCTGATGTTCATATTTAACTCAATTGGGCGCAGGGGCTTAACTATTTGGTCCTGTCGCTCTATATGCTCCTGAATAACGATTGTATTAGCCGAGTCTGGAACAGCAGCCCCTGTGAATATCCGGACCGCCTCACCTTTCTCGATCATCATATCTGCCGGATCCCCAGCTTTGATCTCGCCTATTAGCCTGTAAGCGTTAACCTGGTCGAGGTTGACAGCATATCCATCCATGGCCGATTGACGAAACGGAGGCATGTTTATCGGTGAGAAGACATCCTTGCTCAGAACAAAGCCATCAGCACGGTCTATGTCCTTTTCGATAAGATGCGTTGTTGGCATCACATTTTGCCTTACCAGGTCAATGGCTTGTTCAACGGTAATCATATAGCGTTATTTCTTTGTAAATATAACGCTTTTTGTTCTGTTTAGAAATCGAATTCTCAGGATAAATTCAAGTATGGATAAGTTCCTGCAACTGACTTTATCAACAGGTAATTAACATTTTTATGTAAGAATTTTACGAATATTTTGCATTTTAACGATAAAATGTTACATTTGAACGTTAATTTTAAAATAAAGAGAGGAATCGGAACTATATTTACAATCTACATGAGCCCCAAATCAATTTCGCTTGTGTTGGTAATTTAATCCAAATGACCTCTGGTCAGTTCCCTCATAATTTTTTTGCTCTTTAAGAGTTCATTAGTTAATCCATTGTGTCCCTCACAGTAACTAAAAACTATTGGTACGTTTAATATTTAGTTTAAATAATACCAATACTTATGAAATCCTTAAAGATTACTTTGCTTCTGGCCGTAGTGTGTGTAGCCCTGATGGGTGTAACGCATACAAAAAAAGACAATGACAAGATAGTTGATGAGATCGAGGCGTATGACGTCAATGATCCTCAAAACCAGGTTGTAACTGGAGGAAAATCAAAAGTTCGGATACCGCCGAATTCATAACTAATTTATAAATCCCACTTCACGGATACCCCTGGATAAAGTCCAGGGGTATCCGTGCTGCTTTATACTTTCATCCCTCTTAATCGGTATTTCCGATTCCTATTCAACTATTTATTCTAAATTTGGGACAATGTAAATTGTATTCCAATTTGGGAAGAATTGCTCTTTTTCTACTGCTTTTGTCAGTGTCGTTTTCTTCATTCCCTCAAGAACAAGGCTCTTTTCAGGAGCTGGACAGTATTCTGAGGCTCAGAGCCCTGTCTAACAACGATAATTACAGCCTTAATGAACAACTATTGTTTGCCCGAAGGGCAACAGAGCTTTCGCAAAAAGCTAATGTTGACAGCACTGTTCTTCTGAGCAATCGGAATTTGGCAACCAAGTATCTTCTGAATGGGGAATACGATCTCTACCAGGAGACCAACATTAAGAATCTCCGTTTGTCACAGTCTTTAAAGGACTCTATTGCGCTTGCCGCCGCCTATCGCAACATGGCATATTACCATTATATTCAATCGAAAGTTGATAGTAATTACTATTACGATCTCAAATCTTTAGAGATATACAGGCTTATGGGTGACCGGCGAAATGTGGCTGAGGTCCTTTTCAATATAGCCGACCTCCTTGAAACAGAGGGGGATTATGTGGGAAGCGAATCAAAGGTTATTGAAAGCCTGATCATCCTTCAGGATCTGCCCCAGGATGAAGATACACTCAATGCCATAGCCAGTGCCTATAATTTGTTGGGACTGATTTCATATGAATTGGAGAATTTTGATGAGGCCCTGGAGTATTATCAAAATGCTATCGATATAAGCGAAGAAATGGATAGAGGGTTGAGCAACCGTTACCGTTCCATGAATAATATCGCCCTGGCCTACAATGATATGGGTCAGTACGAAGAGGCTATAAAAACCCATCTCGAATTGCTGAATGATGATCGGTTCATAAGGTCTTCTCCTGAATCTTTTGCTCTTCAATTAGGCAATTTCGCCAATTCAAAATTTCTTTCCGGACAATATCCGGATGAGGAGGTCCTCAGGGATTACTGGCGATCTAAAAAAATGTCTGACACTCTCGATTATGAATATGGATTGATGTCTGTTTATGCCAGATTATCTGAGTTTTATATAGACAGAGAAAACAAGGATAGCGCACTGTATTATTCCAGTCTGACATATGACATGGCGAGAAGCCTGAGAGATAATGATATCAGGCTCGAGGCCTTGCTCAATCTTTCCAAGATCGCTCAAGGTGATAAAGGCGTGGCGTATTTGAACGAGCACATCCGATTGAGTGATAGCCTTCTGCAGAATGAAAGATCGCTGCGAAACAAGTTCGCCAGGATTGAATTTGAAACCGACCAGATCATTGCTGAGAACCAGCAGATTTCAAGGGAGCGACTGATCTTCCTTTTGGCTTCTATCGCGTTGTTTGTAACCCTGGTACTTCTGTATATTATTATCAGTCAGCGGGTGAAAAACCGTGAACTCCGTTTCAATCAAATGCAGCAGGAAGCCAATGAGGAAATATATAATCTGATGCTGGCCCAGCAGGATAAGATTGAGGAAGGGCGTACAAAAGAGAAAAAACGGATTTCTGAGGAACTGCATGACGGTATACTCGGACGTTTGTTCGGCACAAGGCTGAGTCTGGACAGTTTAAACCTTCAGCAAACCGAGGAAGCGATCAAGACCAGGAGCCAATATATAGATGAACTTAAATCGATTGAACAGGAGATCAGGAAGATTTCTCATGATCTTAATACGGATTTTCTCCGTGGATCGAGTTTTTCAGATATTCTAAGGGCCCTGGTAGAGAACCAGATGAAGGCCTATCAACTTACCTATGAATATTCAGAGGATCCTATTTTGGACTGGGATGATCTGAGCAACAGGACTAAGATTCATATTTACAGGATGTTGCAGGAAACCATGCAGAATGTCTACAAACATGTCCAGGCGAGCCATATTAAAATTAGTTTCGAATTAAAAAATGATGTAATTTTATTAACGGTAAAAGACGATGGGATCGGGTTCAACACCAGCAGGGCTAGGCGTGGAATCGGACTTAGGAATTTCGAATCAAGGGCTTCCGAAATCGGGGGCCGTGTTGAGATTTTTTCCAAGGAAGGCCAGGGAACCAAAGTTAAGATCTTCGTGCCATTCAAAACATAAATGGATCAGCATTATAAAATATTGATGGTTGATGACCACCCAATGATTATTGAGGGGTATCAAAATACACTATTGGCTACAAAGAAAGATCATCAGCACCTCGACATAGAGATCGCATCAAATTGCGACATGGCCAATGAGCTTATCAAACGATCGGCAAAACAGAAGCCTTATGATGTTTGCTTTTTTGATATTAAATTGCCTCCATCCTCCGATGGACTTATAACCAGCGGTGAGGATCTGGCTAAAATAGCCAGGGTATACCTGCCCGATACCAAAATCGTTATCCTTACCATGTTCAATGAGTCTTACCGGATTCATAACATCATTAAAGAGATCCGGCCTGAAGGCCTGTTGATCAAGAGTGACCTGACTTCCAGTGAATTGGCAGAAGCCTTTCAGCATATCCTCGAGAGCCCGCCTTATTACAGCAGTACGGTTCAGGGATTTGTAAGCACAACGATCACAAGTGATATTCACATAGATGACATCAACAGGAAGATCCTTTACCTGTTGTCACAGGGGATAAAGACAAAGAGCTTGAAGGAATACATAGATCTTTCAATGAGCGCCATCGAAAAAAGAAAAAAACAACTTAAATTACTCTTCTCGGTCGAGGACGGAAAGGACGAAACACTGCTTGAAGAGGCCAGAAAGAAGGGGTTTATCTGAGGCCTGACAAGAATTCCTGCTTTTTTAGTGTTTTTAACCGTTATCTTTTGCTCTTGATCATCAAAGCACGCCTGAGAATTACGGTTTTTACACATTAAGTTTGCGGAATTCCCGTAAAAAAAATCAAAGGGTTATACCTACATTTGAAGTTCAACAGTATAATTAATTAATCCCTCTAATTTATTTGTTGAATTAATAGCAATTTTTAAAACCCTATGGCGCAGTCATAGGGTTTTATCTTTTCTTACCACCCTGCCTTTAAACCTTAGAAGAGATTATCACTGTACTCAAGGAATTTAACGATAAAGAAACCAAGGTAGATTATCGCTACAATAAATTTAATGAAGGCTGAGGTCACAAATCCGAGAAAGGATCCAAATGCTGCTTTAACAGCAGTCTGAGAATTGCTTTTGTTTAAAAGCTCACCTACAAGAGCACCCAGGAAAGGTCCGATTATGATCCCGAAAGGCCCCATAAAGAATAGGCCGATGATGAGACCGATGGTCGTGCCGATCATTCCTGCCCTGCTGCCACCAAATTTCCGGGTTCCGATGGCCGGGATAAAATAGTCCAGGATCCATATAGCCAGGGCAATTAATAATGTGATTATAAGAAAGGTCCAGTTCATCGGAACAATATCTGTGAGATGAAGGACCAATAGCCCGATCCAACTGGTCAATGGCCCGGGTAAGACCGGAAGAAAACTTCCTATCAGCCCAAGCATCATTAAAACAGCTCCGAGTACGATTAAAAATATATCCATTTAGATTAACAGGTTTGATGGTATGACGCGGCATAACCCAAGATGTTACAGAAGCATTTACAAGAATATGAAATTAAAAAAAATCGTACTTTTCACACAGATAGTTATGAAATGAAAAACCTCGGTGTTTTATTGTTTGTTCTCCTCCTGTCCTCCTGTAACTATTTTGACAAAAAAAAGGTTGATGCAGACGAAATATTGAATGAATCCCTGCAGTCTTTCAATTGGAACCAGGTAGATGAATACCCTTTATTTGAAGGCTGTGACTCAACAGTCTCTAAGGAGGAGGTCAGGGCCTGTTTCGAAGAAGTGCTCAGCGGGGGAATTTATGAAGGCCTGTCGGAATCCCGATTTATCGTGACCGAAACCCTCAATGACACTTTATTTCTGGATTTTGAAATTTCACATTCCGGTGATATAGTGTTTATTCGTTCCAATGGCAGCTCACTTATATATGATCAGATCCCGGACATCGACTCCCTTGTGATATCAAGTCTCTCCGGGCTTCCAAAGGTTCAGCCGGCCATAAAACGGGGTCAACAGGTGAGGACCGCTTTTGGACCGCCTCGACGATGTCTCCGGTCCCGGCCTCGCCCTTGGTGCGCAGGAGCGCGGCGCCCTCTCCGATCCTGCGCAGCGCCTCGCCCAGATCGCGGCAGCCGCAGACCACCGGGACGGTGAAGGCGAACTTGTCGATGTGGTAGGCGTCATCCGCGGCGGTCAGGACCTCGCTCTCGTCGATGTAGTCCACGCCGAGCGACTGCAGCACCTGGGCCTCGGCGAAGTGCCCGATGCGGCACTTGGCCATCACCGGTATCGAC
>JBFKFP010000153.1:0-6446 GCA_041618535.1 Flavobacteriaceae bacterium | reverse complement strand
TAACTACTAAAAGGTAATTGAAGTAGCCTAAACCCCTTATTTGGGGTTTACATGAAATAGCTAAGATCTCCTCTGACAGTTATAAAATTTCGGGCATTAAGGATCAATTAAGTACCTGTTTCAAAGATTATTGAAGTGGATCGCATCCTGTCAGTGGAGCAGACTTTAGCTTAAATACCCCTTTTAAGGAATTCTTCTCTCCAGGTTAAAGGATAAGAAGAGGTTTGTCACTACTTTTTCCTTATATACTTTGATGATAAGAAATAATACATGATTTTTTTTATTCTAAATTTCAATACAGCCAGATGAAAAAAATTCATGTATTAACGAAGTGGTTCCTGAAGTGTAACTAAATTTTGTATGTTTTCTAAGGAACAAAATTTAGTTCTTACAGAAGAAATATAGCATATATTTGCCAAAAGAATTCAGTGCAGTTTATCGTTTACATCCTGGTCTATCCCCTGCTATACCTGATCTCCCTTCTGCCATTCAGGTTATTGTATGCACTGTCTGATCTGGTCTGTCTTATCGTTTATCATTTGGTGGGTTACAGGAAAGAAGTGGTAACCGCAAATCTGAGGCTGGCATTCCCTGAAAAAACCGAATCAGAGATAAAAGCCATCAGGAGAAAATTCTACCGCCATTTCTGCGATCTTTTCCTTGAGATGATTAAATCGATAACCGCATCAAAATCGGCTTTGATAAAGAGGTTCAAGATCTTGAATCCAGAGGATTTGAACCGCCTTGAGGAAAAGCACTCAAGCTTGATCATGATGTATGGTCATTATTCGAGCTATGAATGGTCTGTGGTAATCGGTCATCACATCAATTTTAATGGGTACGGGGTCTACAAACCTCTGCGGAATAAATATTTCAACAGGCTGGTAAAGCGGATAAGATCGAATTTCAATGTTAAGCTCATTCCGCACAAGAAAGCAAAGGAAGAGCTTGCCGATCTGTTTAAATCCGGTGAAAACACCATCGTGGCACTCATAAGCGATCAAAGTCCGAAAGCCAGGAAACAATATCCCCTGATCGATTTCATGGGTCATTCAGTCCCTTGTTTTACCGGTGCGGAAACCATTGCCAAGAAATACGATCTCCCGGTCTGCTACATCAAGATCGATAAGGTAAAACGCGGATTTTATGAAGCCGAATTCATCATTCTTGCCGAAGAACCCAATGCATTTCCCGATTACGAGATAACTGAAAAATTTACAAGAATTTTAGAGGGACAGATCCTTGAAGCTCCTGAATACTATCTCTGGACCCATAAACGCTGGAAACACCGGGTTATAGATTAAACCAGGCTCGTATTCGCGTTTGCTTCATTTCTGTTTTGAACTGCTTATGATGGAATTCATTCGTTCTTGAATCGTAATCATAATCCTCACTCCAGAGCTTGTGAAGCTCAGCCAGTTCTTTTATGGCCTTGCAAGCATATTCCACCTCCTCACAGGTAGTAGTAGGATGGATGGAAAGCCTGATCCATCCGGGTTTCCTGGCCAGGTCCCCGATCGAGATCTCCTGGGTCAGTTCGTGAGACATCTCGAAGTCCACATGAAGAAGATAATGCCCGTAAGTCCCGGCACAGCTGCAACCACCCCGGGTTTGAATTCCATATCGGTCATTCAGCAGTTTTACTCCCAGGTTGTAGTGTAAATCATCAATATAAAAAGAGATAACACCCAGCCTGTCCCGATGCTGAGGCGCCAGGATATGAAGGTTCTCTATGCCGCTGAGCTCATCAAAAATATGGTTGACAATCTCATGCTCACGTTTTAGCATATTCGATACGCCCATCTGCTCTTTAAGCCTTATGGCCAGGGCAGTTTTAATGGTTTGGAGGAATCCAGGAGTGCCCCCGTCTTCGCGGTCCTCTATATCGTCGATATATTTGTGCTCTCCCCAGGGGTTGGTCCAGCTTACCGTACCCCCTCCGGGACAATCCGGGATCATATTGCGATACAGCTGTTTGTTGAAAACCAGCACTCCACAAGTGCCGGGTCCGCCCAGGAATTTATGTGGTGAAAAGAAAATGGCATCCAGGTAAGCGTCTTTATCTTCCGGATGCATATCGATGTTCACATAGGGTCCGGCACAGGCGTAGTCAACAAAGCACACCCCGCCATGCCGATGCATTAATTTCGCAATATCGTGGGTAGGTACCCGAATGCCGGTAACATTTGAACCACCCGTGATAGAAGCTATCTTAATGGTCCGATCCTTGTACCTGTCCAGCAATTCCTTCAGATTATCCATGCTGAACAGGCCCTCCGGGCCAGGAGGAATAACCTCAACCTTGCACATGGTTTCCAGCCAGGAAGTCTGGTTGCTGTGATGCTCCATATGCGTTATGAAGACAACAGGCCTGATCTCCTCGGGGATATCGGTATATTGACGAAGGTTTTCCGGGATCTTTAACCCCAGGATTCTCTGGAACTTATTAACAACTCCAGTCATCCCGGTTCCTGAAACGATAAGCACATCATTATCGTCACAGTTAACATGACGCTTTATTATATTCTTGGCCTCCTGATAAGCCATCGTCATCGCAGTTCCGGATTCTGTGGTTTCTGTGTGAGTGTTGGCTACAAAAGGGCCGAAATCACGAATCATTTTTTCTTCAATCGGGCCATATAGCCGGCCGGAGGCCGTCCAATCTGTATAGACAATCCGTTTTCTGCCATACGGTGAATCAAACTCCTGGTTAATACCAATGATGTTTTCCCTGAAGGGTTTGAAATGTTCCTCCAATTCCGATCTCCTGTTATTAACTTCTGAAGCAGATACTAACATCTTTCCAAGGTTTGGTGCCTAAAAATACTAAATATTGGCCAGTTGCCTGATTTCTTCAATGAATTTATCGGCAACCTCATCGGCCTTGTCCTGGCTTTTTGCTTCGGTATATATTCTGATTATTGGTTCTGTATTACTCTTTCTGAGATGAACCCAATGATCATCAAAATCGATCTTTACTCCATCAATACTTGATACTTCCTCAAGGGCATATCTGGATTCCATTCGCTTAAGGATGTCATCCACATCGAGTTCCGGGGTAAGTTCAATCTTTTTCTTGCTCATAAAATAGGATGGATAGCCATCTCTTAGTTCCCTTGCGCTTTTTCCACTTTCAGACATAAGGGTCAGGAAGAGCGCAACACCGACCAGGGCATCCCTTCCATAGTGCAGTTCAGGATAGATTATTCCCCCATTGCCTTCACCACCTATCACAGCATTGGACTCTTTCATCAGGGCCACGACATTAACCTCGCCTACAGCACTGGCATAATAGTTCTGGCCATAACTTTCGGTCAGGTCTTTCAGGGCCCGGGACGAACTCATATTACTAACCGTATTGCCCGGGTTTTTTCCCAGGATGTAATCTGCGCAGGCCACGAGGGTATATTCCTCTCCGAACATCTCTCCGTCATGGCATATAAAGGCAAGCCGGTCAACGTCAGGATCAACAACGATCCCAAGATCTGCTCCCTCCTCAACAACTTGCCTGCTCAATACGGTCAGGTGTTCTTTCAAAGGTTCTGGATTATGCGGAAAATGACCGTTGGGCTCACAATAGAGTTTAATGGGGTGAACCCCGAGACGGTCCAAAAGCAGTGGTATGGCTATTCCTCCTGTGGAATTAACACCATCAACCACTATCTTCAGATTGGCGCGCTCAATGGCCTCGACATTCACAAACGGAAGGTTGAGGATCTCGTCTATATGCATATCGATGTAGGCCTGGTTTTTGGTAATGCGCCCCAGCTCATCCACTTCGGCAAAATCAAAATCCTCTGAATCAGCAATATCAAGTACGGTCTGTCCGTCGGCAGCACTAAGGAACTCCCCCTCCGGGTTCAATAATTTCAGCGCGTTCCACTGTTTGGGGTTATGGCTTGCCGTCAGGATGATACCACCATCGGCATGCTCCATGGTCACAGCCATCTCAACCGTAGGTGTAGTAGATAATCCCAGATCCACGACATGAATTCCAAGGCCAACAAGGGTATGCATGACAAGATTCTGGATCATTTCGCCCGAGATTCGGGCATCTCTTCCAACCACCACTTTATAGTTTTCTTTCTCCCGGTGCATCTTTACCCAGGTTCCGAAGGCCGCTGCATAGGTTACCGCGTCGATGGGAGTGAGATTTTCAGAAACCCCTCCCCCTATGGTCCCGCGAATTCCGGATATAGATTTAATAAGTGTCATTATCTATTGAGTTTTAGCAATTCCGAACGATATCATATGACTGAATTCACTTTCTGAAATCACTACAAAAGTCTGTATATTTATTCAAATTATCCAATAATCGATTAAATTCTTCGGAAGTTTGAAACTTAATCAGCTGTCTTTAAATTTGACCGTTAAAAATACACTCCTGGTATGAATTTCCTTGCTCATATCTATTTGTCGGGCCGCAACGAGCAGATCATGCTGGGAAATTTTATCGCAGATCACGTCAAGGGAAAATCATATAAATCATATTCTGCAGGAATTCAGAAAGGAATCCTGCTGCATCGGGCAATTGACAGCTACACCGATTCCCATCCCATTTTTAAAAAAAGCAAGAAAAGGTTAGTTCCTAGATATGGCCATTATTCAGCTGTGATTGTCGATATCCTCTATGATCATTTCCTTGCCAAGAACTGGTCGGATTACTCAAAGCAGGACCTGGAACTGTTCGTGGATGATTTCTACGAAATACTGGAGAAAAATTTTGATATCCTGCCCGAACCTGTTAAGTACCTTACTCCCTTCATGATAGCAGACAATTGGCTGGTAAGTTATTCCACAACCAAGGGAATCAAAAAAGTGCTTGAAGGTATGAACAGGCGTACCAGGAATCGCTCTAAAATGAACAACGCCGTCGATGAACTGGCTCAATATTACAAGGAATTTTCAAGGGAATTCAGGCTGTTCTTCGAGGACCTCAGGAGCTATTCAGATCAACAATTAAAAATATTATCTTCACAGGATGAAAAATAGACTTACCCTATCAACTTTAATTCTCGGTCTTTCCACTTTATTTCTGTTTAATTGCCGGCAGGCACCAAGCCTGGAAGTCGCAACCGAGCCTGTTCGTGGTTTATTAACCGACAGCGCCATGGTGGTAAGCGCAAGGGTTGAGGCCTCCAGAATTGGAAGCGATATCCTGAAGCTGGGCGGAAATGCATTCGACGCCATGTTCGCTACCGAAATGGCCCTGGCCGTAGCCTATCCCTATGCCGGAAACCTTGGTGGTGGCGGATTCATGGTTTACCGGGATAAAGATGGGAATATCGGTTCTATTGACTATCGTGAAAAAGCACCGCTCGCTGCAGATCGGGATATGTATCTTGATGATGAAGGTAATATTATACCTGAAAAAAGCACTTACGGCGCCATGGCCGTTGGAGTTCCGGGAACCGTTGCGGGAATATTCGCTGTTCATGAACGTTTCGGTAGTTTACCGATTGGCACCTTGCTGCAACCAGTCATTGACCTTGCTCGAAAAGGGGTTGTGGTCACTAAAAAACAGGAAGACCGTATTAGACGGTATTCGGATGCTTTCAGAAAGGTCAATAAAGACAGCATTCTTTTTGAAAAGAGCTGGGAGGAGAACGACACCATCAAATATCCTGCCCTTGCCGAAACGCTTGAACGAATAATGCAAAATGGCAAATCTGAATTCTATGAGGGAGATACGGGCCGGCGACTCGTCGATTTCATTCAGGCTGAAGGAGGGATAATAAGCATGGAAGACCTGGAGAATTATGAGGCGAAATGGCGTGAACCCGTGGTTTTTGAATACGACGATCTTAAGATCATCTCGATGGCTCCCCCATCAAGTGGCGGGATATGCCTGGCCCAGATCATGACCATGATAGAACCTTTTGACCTTCATGAAACCGGCCATAACACCCTGGAATCTGTCCAGGTGATTGCAGAAGCCGAACGCAGGGCATATGCCGACAGGAGTTATTTCCTGGGCGATCCGGACTTTGTTGAGATTCCGGAAGCAGAAATATTATCGGAGGACTATTTGAGAGAGCGAATGAGCGACTTCCGTTTTGATGCCGCGACACCTTCAGACTCTGTAAGTCATGGAAAGATTGCTGTTCTGGAAAGTGCCGAAACCACCCACTACTCTATCGTTGATCAATTTGGAAACGCTGTTTCGGTAACGACCACCCTGAACGGAGCCTACGGATCTAAACTCTATTGTTCTGATCTCGGATTCTTCCTCAATAATGAGATGGATGATTTCAGCAGTAAGCCTGGAGTCCCGAACATGTTCGGACTCATAGGTGCGGAAGCTAACAGCATTGCCCCGGAAAAACGCATGCTGAGTTCAATGACCCCCACCATAATAGAAAAAGACGACCAGCTTTACATGGTAGTTGGAACGCCCGGCGGATCCACTATAATTACCAGCGTATTGCAAACCATCCTGAATGTCC
>JBFKFP010000152.1:0-6483 GCA_041618535.1 Flavobacteriaceae bacterium | reverse complement strand
GCCATGCAAAAACCCTGGAGAGGATGCGAGGCTTTATAAGGCCGTAGAGGCTGTTTCTGAGTTCTCGATTGAGTTGGGCATCAATGTTCCAACCGGGAAGGATTCACTGTCTATGAAACAAAAGTATCAGGACGGGGAGGTACTGGCTCCGGGAACGGTGATCATATCAGCTGCTGCTCATTGTGATGCCATCGGCAAGTTGGTGGAACCGGTACTTAGAAAGGATGGTGGTTCACTGTACTATATCGATCTTTCGAAAGATGATTTTCATCTTGGTGGAAGTTCATTCGCCCAGGTCAGGAACAAAATTGGAGACCAGGCTCCTTCGGTTAAAGATGCGTCCTATTTAAAGGTTGTTTTTAACACCCTTCAGGAGCTCATCAGGGAAGATAAAATATTAGCGGGCCATGACGTGGCTTCAGGCGGACTTATAACGACTTTGCTTGAAATGTGTTTTTCGGTGCCAAACCTGGGAGCGGAATTAGATCTGGGCAGTTTAGATGAAGAGGATTCCTTAAGATTGTTGTTTTCGGAAAAAGCTTCTGTTGTGATACAGGCAAAAGATGATTCGATAGAAAATATTTTGGAGGACAATGGAGTGGATTATCATAAAATTGGACAACCGAACTCCTCGGACGTCTTGAGCATTCTGAACGGTAAGGACGTCTTTACAATGAGCGTTTCACGTCTCAGGAATGTCTGGTTCAAGACCTCTTACCTCCTGGATCGTCACCAGACAGCGGGTGACCTGGCGCTGGAACGATTCAACAATTACGGGAATCAAGCTCTAAACTATAAATTCCCCCATCATTTTAACGGCAATATACCTGATCTTTCAGGTCTTAAAAACCGGCCGAAAGCGGCAGTGCTGCGTGAAAAGGGCAGCAATAGTGAACGAGAGCTTGCCAATATTATGCATATGGCCGGTTTTGACGTCAAGGATGTTCATATGACCGACCTCATAAGTGGTCGGGAAACACTTGAGGACATTCAATTTATCGGTGCTGTAGGCGGATTTAGCAATTCGGATGTGCTTGGTTCGGCCAAAGGCTGGGCAGGAGCATTCCTTTACAATGAAAAAGCGAATAAATCATTACAGAATTTCTTCAAACGGGAAGACACCCTGTCCATTGGTATCTGTAACGGATGCCAGTTGTTCATGGAACTGGAGGAGATCAATCCTGACCATGAGGTCCATGGAAAAATGACCTTCAATGATTCCCGCAAACACGAGAGCGGATTTACCTCGGTAGAGATCGCAGCGAACAACTCGGTGATGCTCTCTACCCTTGCCGGATCCACACTTGGAGTTTGGGTCAGCCATGGGGAGGGCAAATTCGATCTTCCCTATGAGGAAGAACGATATAATATCGTGGCCAAATATGGATATTCCCAGTATCCGGCCAATCCTAACGGTTCAGATTTTAACACCGCGATGATGTGTGATAAAACAGGACGGCACCTGGTCACCATGCCTCATATTGAGCGTTCTACCTTCCCATGGAACTGGGCCTATTATCCACATGAGAGGAATGATGAGGTCTCACCGTGGCTCGAAGCATTCATCAACGCGAGGAAGTGGCTGGAGAGCTCCCATTAATTCGGTATATTTAGGAAATTTTTAAATTGCCATGAGAGGTATCTTCTTGTTTATCCTCTTTCTTCAGAATTTTCACGGTTTTGCCCAAAATTCCGTTGAGATATTTCATAAGGCGCGCATATTTATCCAATCCCAGGCCGATTTGATAATTCTCAACGATTTGGGATTATCCATGGATCACGGCCATAAGAAAACTAACACCTATATCGAGTCTGATTTTTCAGAACAGGAAATCGAACTGGCCGAAACCCATGGTTTTATGGTCGATGTCCTGGTTGAAGATGTAGCTCAATATTATCGTCAGCAGAATCTCAGACCGATATCGCGTTCAACAGAAAATACAGTTTGCCAGAGCGGATCACAAGAATACCAGACCCCTGAGAATTTCAATATTTGGCCGGCCTCTGATTTCGGCGGATTTTACACCTATTCACAACTGCTGCAGGAATTGGATGATATGTTTTCACTCTATCCCAACCTCATTACCGCAAAAGCCGATATAAGTTCATTTACTACTGAGGGGACCCCTGATAGCGGCACCTCACCCCCTATAGGCGGGAACACCATCAAGTGGGTCAAGATAAGTGACAATCCCAATTCAAATTCAGAAGGTGAACCCCAGGTTTTATATACTAGCCTTCATCACGCGCGCGAACCGGCAAGTTTGAGTCAATTGCTGTTTTTTATGTGGTATCTCCTCGAAAATTACGATACAGACGAAGAGATACAGGCCCTGGTTGACAATACCGAATTGTATTTCGTGCCTGTAGTGAATCCGGACGGTTACCTCTACAATGAACTCACGGACCCCAACGGCGGAGGGTTGTGGCGAAAAAACAGGAAAGACGGAAATGGAGTTGATAACAACAGGAACTATGATTATTATATTGATGGAGATCCCTCAAATAATACATGGGGCGGACCGGGTTCCTCCTCCAATCCTGCCTCTCCCCTTTACCACGGAACCGGGCCTTTTTCAGAAGTGGAGAACCAGGCCATGCGGTGGTTTGTTGAGCAGCATGACTTCGTACTGGCCCTTAATAATCACACCTTTGGAGAACTTATTTATTATCCCTTCGGCTACGCCGATGTTCCAACACCCGATGACGATATTTACCAGGGTATAACGAATTTACTCACCTCCCAAAGCGGGTATTCCGCCGTTCGTGATTTCCCCTTTTCAGGGGACAGCGATGATTTTATGTATGGCACAGTAGGAACGCATCAGAAGATTTTTGCGATGACCCCTGAAATAGGGCCAAGTTTCTGGCCTCCTCAGAGCAGCATCGAGGCCATCTGCAAAGAGATGATGTTCACCAATCTCAGTGCTGCTCAAATCTCAGGGAATTATGCCACTCTAATCGATTTATCTGAGCCGTTTTTAAACTCAACTCCGGGCCTTGCCTCGTATGGTATTCAGAGAGTCGGATTAGCCGAACCTGCAAATTTCACCGTAAGTGTTAACCCGATCAGTTCAAATATAATTGACGTGGGATCGTCAATACAACATAGCGGTCTCAATTTCCAGGAGGAGATGACAAGCGCCATTAGCCTCACTCTTGACCCGGCCATAAATGTTGGAGACCCTGTTATTTATGAGTTGATTGTGAACAATGGGCTTTATGATAAGAAAGTGACCGTAAATAGAACATTTGGCTCTGCTGTCACCCTTTTCGAAGAACCTGGAGATGATACAACCACCAACTGGGAACTAACCTCATGGAATGCGACCACGGAAGATTTTACGTCAGCTCCAAGTTCAATAACCGATTCTCCGAATGCGGTATACGACAATAATTCGAACGTTGAAATCGTACTGTCAGATCCCATTGACCTGAGTGGAGCTGCCTCAGCTTATTTGAATTTTAATGCGCGCTGGGAGATTGAGGATGGATTCGATTTTGCTCAGATCGAGATTTCAACTAACAACGGCCTGTCCTGGATTCCTCAATGCGGAAATTACACCACGACGGGATCATCGAGCCAGGCCGGAGCATCCGATGAGCCCGTCTATGACGGTTCACAAACGGAATGGATCCAGGAGACCATTGATCTCAGTGATTATCTCGGTGAAAATATTTTACTGCGATTTAAACTCGTAAGTGATGGGAGTGTCCGTCAGGACGGATTTTACTTCGATGACCTGAAAGTGCGGGTGGTTCAATCCAATTTGAGTGATGATGAATTTGACGTAAATGCGGTCAGTATCTATCCGAATCCCGCTACCGATATCCTTGTAATTAATACTGGCTTTGATTCCTTCCAACTTGAATTATACTCAACCCCCGGCGTCAAAATTTTTGAGATGCCAATCAGCAACAAAGATCACAGACTGGATATCTCCTCACTGGCCTCCGGGCTTTACTTGCTTAAAATCAGTTCAAAAACAGGACAGAGAAGTTTTAAAATTATAGTTGAATAGGGATAATATTGATCTGTTAAACTTCAATTTGAAATGCTGTTATAATTTCATACTTTGCATATCATCTTAACAGAATGATGATATGACCGAAATTACAAGGCTATTTGACTTTCCTTACTATCAGCTGGAAAAACATGATCTCGATGCCGCTTTTGTAACCAAATACGATGGAAAATGGGTGCCGATATCAACTCGGGAATATATTGATAAAGCTAATGCTGCTAGCAGGGCCTTGATCAAATTAGGAGTCAAAAAAGACGACAAGATAGCCGTCATATCTACTACCAATCGAACCGAATGGAACATAATGGATATCGCAGTACTGCAGCTTGGCGCGCAGAATATCCCCATTTATCCCACCATTTCAGCCGAGGATTATGAATATGTTTTGAATCACAGTGAATCGGTCTATTGTTTTGTTTCTGACGAGGAAGTCCTGGAAAAAGTAAACAAGGTTAAGCATAAGACAAAGCTTAAAGAGGTCTATTCTTTCGATCATATTGAAGGGTGCAGGCATTATTCCGAACTCTTCGAGATCGGTAAGGATGAATCGATCCAGGAGGAGGTTGAATCGCGAAAAGCTGCTGTTAAACCCGAAGATCTGGCAACTATCATCTATACCTCTGGCACAACGGGCAAGCCCAAGGGAGTCATGCTTTCTCATCATAATATCACAAAGAATGCGCTTGACTCAACCAATCGTCTTCCCGACATAAGCAGAGGATCAATAGTCCTCAGCTTTCTCCCGATCTGTCATATCTTTGAACGCGTTTTGATTTACATTTATCAGCACGCGGGAACTACCGTCTATTTTGCAGAAGGAATAGATAAGATCGGAGATAATATCAGGGAGGTTAAACCAAGCCTTATGAGTGTGGTGCCGCGATTACTTGAAAAACTTTTCGACAAGATCTTTGCCAAAGGCGAAGAGCTGAGCGGGATTAAAAAAGGCCTGTTCTACTGGGCGGTTAGACTGGGTGAAAAATGGGAGCCCTACCAAGGAAACGGATGGTGGTACGAGTTCAGGTTAAAAATTGCCAGAAAATTGATCTTCAGCAAGTGGCAGGCTGCCCTTGGAGGTAATCTTGCAACCATGGTCTCGGGAAGTGCGCCACTTCAGCCAAGATTAGCGCGGATTTTCGGAGCAGCAGGCATGCAGGTTATGGAGGGTTATGGATTAACGGAAACCTCTCCTGTTGTTTCGGTCGGAATGTATAAGGATGGATTTTACAAGGTGGGAACAGTCGGGAAACCGATCGATAATATTGAGGTTAAAATAGCCGATGACGGCGAGATCCTGATTAAAGGGCCCAATGTCATGCAGGGTTATTATAAAGATCCTGAGCGTACCGCAGAGGTCATGTCCGGTGACTACTTTCATACTGGTGACAAAGGTGAGATAGATGACGATGGTTTCCTGAAGATTACCGGAAGAAAAAAAGAAATGTTCAAAACTTCAGGAGGAAAGTATGTCATCCCCACACTTCTGGAGAACCAATTGAAACAATCCCGTTTTATCGAGCAGGTTATGGTCATCGGAGAAGGAGAAAAAATGCCTGCAGCCCTCATTCAACCCAATTTTGATTTTGTGCGTGAATGGATTGATAGAAAGGAAAAAAATGTGGGCAAGTCGGAAGAAGAGATCGCTAACTCCGAGGTTATCGCCGAGAGAATCCAGAGGGAGGTGGACAAATGCAATACGAAATTCGGGAAATGGGAGCAGATCAAACGCTTTGAACTCACGCCCGAGATCTGGTCTATTGACGGAGGACACCTCACCCCGACAATGAAAATGAAACGCGATGTGATCAAGGAGAAATACATTCACCTTTACAACAAGATCTACTCAGCCTGATACCATTTTAACCTAACTCCCACCTATCAAATTCCAGGCTCTGAAAATTTATTAATTTATTATGCACGCATAATAAATTTTTGTATATTTGTTGGAGTTCAATTCCACATGAAAGAGAAGACAATAGATTATATGCTCAGGACCACCTGGCTGGCTGTTCAGAAGATGTATAATGAAGAAGCAGCCAAGTTCGACAGTACCATGGCCACCGGCTTTACACTTCTGAGCATTGACCCGGAGGATGGTACACCCTCAACCTCCCTGGGACCTAAGATGGGTATGGAAGCCACCAGCCTGTCCAGTATCCTGAAAAGCATGGAAGAACGCGGATTGATCGAGAGAAAACCTAACCCCAATGATGGCAGAAGCGTACTGATCCATCTTACACCCTTCGGAAGGGAAAAACGGGAGTATTCCCGTAATCGCGTCCTACTCTTCAACGAGACCATCCGTAAAAATCTTCCGAAGGAAAAAATTGACCATTTCTATGAAGTGGCCAATTTGATCAATGAGTTGATATCCAACAGAAAAATATATACCAATAACGAGGTAGAAATTAAAGATGAGCATAAGAAGAATTAAAAATGTAGCCGTAATCGGTTCAGG
>JBFKFP010000151.1:0-6503 GCA_041618535.1 Flavobacteriaceae bacterium | reverse complement strand
TCTTTTTTCTGACACCTCGGGATTTATCTTCATTTCAATCTGGAAAAATTTAAAGTCAGCTATGATTTTTATATAAATTTCAAAACAGGATGCTCAAGTCTGATCCTTTGTGAATTTATTTAACTGCTAAGAGGGCATGATATTTAGTATATATCGATGCCATTTTTCTATATTAAAACAGGGAGTTCGTTAAATGTAGGAATTTATCAAATATTAGTCAATCAACACCATCAATTTTTTTTGTACATAACGATAGTGTTCGACTCACCCTTAACTACGAATTCCAGATTTCGATCTCCGTCCGCATTATCGAGATCCATGGTGGAATTCCCATAAACGGGAAAATTCTCAATCGGTTGAGCCTGACTGTCGAAGAGATAAACTTTCTGCGACTGCATATCGGTTAGAGTAACATAAATCTTGTCGTTTATATAATGAATTCGGGGGTCAGTATATTCGCCATAATCAAGTTCAATGGTGTTCTGTTTGATACCGAGTTCATTCTCATCCAATGTGACCAGGGTTTTAGCCGTAGCAAATATTTTATGGTCTTTTGTGAGTTTGAGGTTTGAACTCTTGACCTGGCCGTTTTCATCCACCTGGAGCAGTTGACCATCTGAGGAGGTAGTCAAGAACGTATTACGGTATAGAAAGAACGGGTTCCCCGAAAACTCGAATTCACCGCTTACCGATATTCTGGTCGCCCCCCGCCTGTTTAAAATCCTGAACTGTTTTCCCGCACCAAAAACGATATAATCCTTATTGCCAATTCTGAAGTGCTTTGGCTGGGTAATGATTGGCAGGGAAGATCTGTATTTAAATCCGTTTACAAACCGTGCATTTCTGTCATACATGAGCAATTCCCTGTTCTGTGTAACAAGGAATCGATAGCGCCTGTTATTGTCGTAGTCGAAAACCGAAAGGGGTTGGGTGATCCTGTCTCCGAATTTCATCGGAAATCTTGACACAAAGTTGCCATTTCTGTCTATGACATAAACTCTGAATGGGGTGGCAAACGCCAGTTGAAGCCGTCCGTTTCTGAACAGATCAACCTGTTCGATCCTGCCTAATATATTACCGATCAATTTCTTTTTCCAGAGAATTTTACCGGTATTTGAGATCAGGTATAGGGTGTTGTTTACATCCTGAACCACTATATCCCGTTCTTTGGTTCTGTGATTTACCACGAACTGCGGAGGCGTGATGATATCAGCGTCCAGGGTAACGCTGAACATTTCCGAAACTCCGGTGCTCACAGTCTTTTCTTTATGTTTTTTAACTATTCCGTTGAAATGAGTGAATCCCATATCCTGCACGAATTGAAATGCCGAAAGAGAATAGTCCGATAATGAAACCAAATTCTTAGCCGCAGGGAACCAGTCTGAAAGAATCTTTCTAAACCGGCTGTTTTTAACAACTAATAAAAGTGACGATGCGTCACCAAGTCGTTCTGCACAAGCCTTAAAGGCCTGGGAAGCCCCTAAGGTGGTTCCGTTTTGAAAAGCTGCTATAGCGTTTTCCATCGATTCTGTTGTGGGGCCGAAAACGAAGAAATCTCCAAGTTCAACATAAAGGTTGAGGTCATTAACTTGGATAAATGGATAAAATACTTGAGCAAACAAGCCAGGGTCATTGAAGGTCTTCAGATCAATGTTCCTGAAAGTGGATTGGTTCTCGGTATGATCCCGCAGGGCCTCTCTCGTAGCCTGTCCGTCTATAGACCGAATTGCCACCAATGACCCTTCGTCATAATGGATAACACCAATTTCACTTATAGTCTGAAATAATTCAGGATTGAATGTTGAGTCAAGAGGTTGGGTGCGAAATGCCTCTAAACTCAGAGAGATGGCTTGAAAATCATTATAGGTCAGGCTTAAATATCCGTCCGAATTAGCCGGGGCAATCTCCTGCAGCCTGGATTCCTGAGCCTGTGTATTTTTAAAAGCACCTAACAACTGTGGAAGTGAATCTGTTAAGTAGGTTACTCCGGTCAGCTGGATTTCCTCGGAATTAATAGTTGTTTCTATCAGGGTAGGCCCTGAGAATCCCAGCTCGTAATCATTTAAGAAAGGCTTCCCCAAGCCATCAGCGGCCTGGCCATTTAAAATAAGGGAAAAGGGTTTATTGCCCTCAGATGCCTTTAGGAGATCCTTAAGTCGCTGCCCGTCATTTGGAACAACTGAAGCTAAAGACCTTCTGGAAGATGATCCTATAAAAAAACTATCGATCACCTTTTGAGGTAATTCAAGAGAATCTGGAACGCCCTCCCGGA
This sequence comes from Flavobacteriaceae bacterium, assembly GCA_041618535.1. GTDB lineage: Bacteria > Bacteroidota > Bacteroidia > Flavobacteriales > Flavobacteriaceae > SHLJ01. Next base: position 4,231 of record JBFKFP010000151.1, on the reverse strand, counting down.
AGAGGCTGTCTTTAAGCCGTGTTACATAGGAGAAATCAAGGGAATCACCTTTCCTTTCAACCCATAGTAAAATGCTGTCGCTCGTACTTAGTTTTTGAATTTGATCCCTGATCCTGCCGTAATCGGAGCTCGAACTGATCGCATTAAGCAGAGCATTGTTCCTGATGTCGCTTTTTACCGTTTCAAGATCGTAGATGGCTAATACGAATTCGGCATCCTCAGGAGTGAAATCAAGAATGCTATTTATTTGAGTATCCGATTGACGGCAACCATCGCAAATACAAAGGATGATAAGTAGTAATAAAACACGTTTCATGAGGGCATGGATCATCGCTGCATTGTAAAAGCAAATATACTTCAAAAAAAACAAGTGCAGTTCCCTTTTATTAAACGGAAAACATGCATTTAGAAATCGGCGCTAATTTCTGTTGAATCCTGCCCGGCACTAATTTCCAGAAAAACCGAAACTAAGGTTGTTTAAGGCGATAACTAGAAGAGCTACAACGGCAGCTGCACCCAGCACAATACCTCCTATTTTGAGATAATCTTCATTGTTCCTGGCGGTAGCCTGGAAATCCTGTAGTTCGATTTTGGCGATTTCAGCCTTTTTTAGGATTTCGGTAGACGTTTTCGATTTTTTGATATTCAAACCATGAAAACTGCTGTCCTGCTGCCTGATCATGTCATATTTTACAATGCCGCCATCAATCATTGTAACACGTGCGGGAATCTGCTGTTTTGCAGCCTCATCCAGGCTGTAATTGCCCTGGTACATTGCGCAACACTGGAAAAGGATGATCAGAGAAAATGTCCAGGCTATTTGTTTCGTAAACGATTTCATCATTACCTGAATTAAATTTCCAAGCTAGGATTATTAAGTCTTTTATCCTATGATTTTTCTCAGGCGAAGAAAAATCTAGAATCTGAAGGAAAGCTGATCTGGAAGAAGCCGGAATGATTTCCGGTGGTATTTTGTTATGCCGTTTTTAATAATAGCGCTTCGATGCTCGGCAGTGGGATAACCTTTATTTTTTTTCCAGTTGTAACAGGGAAATTCATCATGGAGCCTCAGCATATATTCGTCCCTGTACGTCTTGGCAAGAACAGAGGCCGCGGCGATATTGAGGTATTTAGCGTCACCTTTTATAATGGTCTGATGCGGAAGTTTGCCAAAAGGTTTAAATCGGTTTCCGTCTATACTTATGAATTCGATTCTGTTCAATTCGGAAATGGCCTCGTGCATAGCAAGAATTGAAGCATTAAGGATATTGATCTTGTCGATGGTCTCAGGCCAGATATGGGCCACCGCGTAATCAACGGCCTCAGTCTCGATAATTTGCTTTAAGAGCTGCCTGTTTTTTGCGTTCAGTTGTTTGGAATCGTTCAGCAATTCATTCCTGAAATTTTGCGGTAAGATAACAGCTGCCGCCGTAACGGGACCGGCAAGGCATCCGCGGCCGGCCTCATCTGTGCCGCATTCAAGCTCGAAATCGGAATATTTTAACTTCAGCATTTAAATAATGAGATAGGTCTGAACGTTATAAAACTTAATGGTCTAAAGGGTGGTTTAATGCACAGGATAAATTACTATTTTTGCCCAATACCACTTGGTAATGCAAGGTTAAAAAATATTTATGAACCGAATCCTTCTCTTTCTGCTTTTTCTGGGATTGTCTTTTTCGATGAATGCCCAGGATAAACCTGTACAGCAGAATGTCCCAAAAAATCTTGACCCCAATTTTACAGATTCCCTGAATCAGAGTAGTCGGCTAGGCAGGAGCACTTCGAATAAGGTTATCAAAAATCTTGAGGCCAGGATAGAGGATTATAAAATTATCAGTTTTGAGAACGACACAACTTATGTTGATACAACGCTCTCAATCTCGAAGGATTACAGGTTTAATTACCTTCGAAAAGATCGTTTTGATCTCATTCCGTTCTCAAATATCGGGCAGACGCATAATACACTGAGCTTCGATTTCAGAAGCAAGAAGATTATGCCTTTGTTTGGTGCAAGAGCGAGGCATTTCAATTTCATGGAGATCGAGGACATCAACTATTATTATATGCCTACCCCCTTTACCGAGCTGATGTATAAAACGGCATTTTCGCAGGGGCAGGTGCTCGATGCTTTTTTCTCGGTGAATACATCGAAACAATTCAATTTTTCAGTTGCTTATAAGGGCCTGCGCTCTTTGGGTAAATACCAACACATCCTGACCAGTACAGGTAATTTCAGGTTTACAGCCAATTATAAGACCAAGAACAAACGATATAATATGCGGGCGCATGTTGTGGCCCAGGACCTCCTGAACCAGGAGAATGGAGGAATTCGGGATGAGGATCTGGTTAATTTTGAATCAGGCAACCCGGAATTTCTCGATCGCGGTGTTTTCGATCCGCTGTTTGAAAATGCAGAGAATATTTTAGAGGGGGTACGTTTCCATCTTGAGCATGACTATGCATTGATAATGGAAAAGGATTCCGTTCGAAATAACAAACTGAGTATTGGTAACGTGGTATCGTTTACCGATAAGTTCTACAAATACGAACAAAGCTCTGCTAATGCGGTGTTCGGTGATGCCTTTGATTCTGAGATCAATGAAAAGACGGAACTCGAAGACTTTTATGTTGAAGCCAATGCGCTCTATTCAAACAGAACATTGGGTATTTTGAAGGCGGAGCTTGGATTTCGTTCATTTAACTATGGTTATGATCAATTGGTCCTGGTGGGCGGTGAACAGATTACCAACAGGCTGAAGGGTGAGGTCATTTCGGCGGGAGGAGGATATCGAAATACAATAGGCAGGTTAAATCTCAGGGGAGATTTCGGAATTTTACTTAGCGGTGATTTTACAGGGAACTATCTTGATGCAGAAGCCGATGTCCGTATAGCCAAAGATTTGGCTTTAGGTGCATTCCTGAATTTGAATTCAAGAGCGCCCAACTACAATTACTTATTGTACCAAAGTGATTACCGGAGCTATAATTGGCAAAATGATTTTGACAATGTCCGTACCAGGCAACTGGGCTTTAAGTTGCGTTCTGATAAATGGGCTAATGTGGATGTTGATTTTAATAATATAGACGGCTACACTTATTTCACCAAGAAAGTGGGTGGGGAATTAAAACCTTTTCAAACCAGTAAAGCGGTCAGTTATTTCCGGATAAAAGCAGCACGGGAGTTTAAGTTTGGAAACTTTTATTTGATGAATACCATCCGATATCAGTCGGTTGTGGACGGAGAGGGTCTGTTTAACGTCCCCGAGTTTGTGACAAGGAACACCTTCTATTATGCCAATCACTTTTTCAGGAACGATGCCTTGTATTTGCAAACTGGTATAAACTTTTCGTATTTCACTTCTTATAAGATGAATGCATACGATCCGGTTCTTTCAGAATTTTACATACAAAATGAAACGGAGCTGGGAGGATTTCCACTTTTAGACTTCTTCATTAATATAAAGGTCAGGCAAACAAGGATTTACCTGAAGGCAGAACATTTCAATTCGGCCTGGACAGGTTACAATTATTATTCGGCCCCTAATTACCCTTACAGAGATTTTGCAGTACGCTTTGGACTGGTTTGGAATTTTTTCCTATAATTTTTGTATATTTACGATTCTCTAATCTCACCATTTTCAGGAACTTATAAACAGGCCTCAAAAAAAGATTAAAATTTTTTTAAAGAAGGTTTGTTAGAATAATAATTGGTTATATATTTGCACCCGCTAAACACCAAGACGGTGTTTGTAAAGCAGATAAAAACGTTCTAAGACATATTGAAATTGACAGCGTAAGAATTGATTGGAAACAATTGATTCAGCAGAGAATAAACCATTTTGAGTACCTTGAACAATTCAATAGTTGTTAACCTTATTTAAGATACAACAATGAAGAGTTTGATCCTGGCTCAGGATGAACGCTAGCGGCAGGCCTAACACATGCAAGTCGAGGGGTAACAGAAGAAGCTTGCTTCTTGCTGACGACCGGCGAACGGGTGCGTAACGCGTATACAATCTACCTTTTGCTAAGGGATAGCCCAGAGAAATTTGGATTAATACCTTATAGTATATGGATTCGGCATCGAAACCATATTAAAGGTTACGGCATAAGATGAGTATGCGTCCTATTAGCTTGTAGGTGTGGTAACGGCACACCTAGGCTACGATAGGTAGGGGCCCTGAGAGGGGGATCCCCCACACTGGTACTGAGACACGGACCAGACTCC
>JBFKFP010000150.1:0-6626 GCA_041618535.1 Flavobacteriaceae bacterium | reverse complement strand
TTTTAACGTTATGTCTAACTGTATTTTAGATTTTAATAATCCTTTAGAATAATCTTTTAGCAGATCCAGAGGGAAACGTCGTGATGTAATAAAAATAGTGCAGTGTAAATTGACGCGATATTATTTGAAGCAGAGTGCAGAGCGATAATAGGGCATAAAATTATGGTTGAAGATATTAATGACCTATGATTTATATCAGGAATAAAAAAAAAGAGGCTCGATGAGCCTCTTCTAAAATTTGTTAAAAAGATCCTAGAATCTGAATCTTGCACCTAATGAGATGGTTGATGCCGTAAAGCCGTCATCCGAAATTCCGGTATAATATCCGCCAATGTTAAAGGTTTCACTCACATCGTAACTAAGTCCGGGTCTGTAATAAAAACCTCCATCCACGTCATCAAGACCGATGGCATAACCCAGATCAGCTTCGAAGTTAAGGTATCCGCCAAATTCAAAACTTGCGGTAGCAGCAATCGGGATATACTTGTAATCAGGTAAATCAAAACCATCAACATCACCCCCGAAGATATTACCATAACCGGCTGCTACACCGAGGTCTATGGTTTCAGTGGCTTCCCAGTTGTACTCCAGGTCAACCTGGATACTGAATTTCCAGTCGGAAATCTCACTAATCGTTAAACCGACATTCACACCTCCGCTGAATCCTTCCTGGGCAGAAGCGGTAACGCTGAAAAAAGCAGCTACTGCAATTAACACTAATCTTTTCATAATTAGTAATTTTAGTTTGGATAAATCGTTATTCAAGAAAAGTAAAAATAATTAACATTTAATAGCATTTTATGTTGAAAAGTGTCTTATTATCAATAGATTAGAGCACTTTGAGATGTAATATAAATCTTACTTTTTGTTAACAACAAGTTTTAGACATTGAACTGGTCCCAGGCTTTATCCGATTTTCAGCATTATTTACGCATTGAAAGAGGCTTGTCACGACATACCATAAAGAATTATGCCATGGATGTTAAGCGACTGATTGAATTCCTCGACTCTAACAACATAAAAGACAAGCCGGAGAGAGCCGGTGCAGATATCATACAGTCCTTTGTTTATGAACATGCCAAGGCCATTGGTCCGCGAAGCCAGGCCCGCCTTATCTCCGGCCTGCGCAGTTTTTTTGATTACCTTATCTTCGAAAACTATCGTCAGGATAATCCTCTTGAACTTATTGAATCCCCTAAAATAGGACGTAAGCTTCCGGACACCCTGTCGGTGGAAGAAATAGACGAATTAATTGCCTCGATAGATCTTTCCCATCCCCAGGGAGAGAGGAACCGTGCTATAATTGAAACGCTTTACAGCTGTGGGTTGCGTGTAAGCGAACTGATCAATCTCAGGGTTTCCGACTTGTATTTTGAAGAGGGCTTTATAAAAGTAACCGGCAAGGGAGACAAGCAGCGGTTCGTACCCATAGCGCCCAACACACAGAAACTTATTAATACCTATTTAAAACTGATCCGCACCCAGGTTAAACCAGCTGATGACCATCTCGATACACTTTTCCTTAACCGGAGAGGAAGCGGGCTAACCCGTGCCATGATCTTTACCATAGTTAAACAAACTGCTGAAGAAGCGGGTATTAAAAAATCGATTTCACCACATACCTTCAGGCACTCATTCGCCACTCATCTACTTCAGAACGGAGCCGACCTTCGTGCTATTCAGCTCATGCTCGGGCATGAGAGTATTACAACTACGGAAATATATATGCATGTGGATAATCGTCACCTGAGAGATGTGATAGCCAGGTTCCATCCGCGTAAATAAAAAAAGGCATCCCGGAAGATGCCTTTATTAAAGTATGTTATTCAATTTATTTAGCTATGTTAACCGCGCGGGTTTCTCTAATCACGGTTACCTTGACCTGGCCGGGGTAGGTCATGTCTGTCTGGATTTTTTGCGAGATCTCAAAGGATAATTGTGAGGCCATTTCGTCGGTAACTCTTTCGCTTTCCACAATAACCCTCAACTCGCGTCCCGCCTGAATGGCATAGGCTTTTTTCACCCCTGTAAATCCGAATGCGATGTCCTCAAGGTCCTTTAACCGCTGGATATAGGAATCCAGAACCTGGCGCCTTGCTCCGGGCCTGGCACCTGAGATGGCGTCACAAACCTGCACCACAGGAGAAAGTAAGTATTTCATTTCAACCTCGTCATGGTGAGCTCCAATCGCATTGCAAACCTCCTCTTTTTCACCATACTTCTCTGCCCATTGCATTCCCAGGATGGCATGAGGGGTTTCCATGTCCGATTCCGCATCAGGAACTTTCCCGATATCATGCAATAGTCCTGCTCTTTTGGCCAGCTTCGGATTTATGCCCAGTTCTGCAGCCATTATTCCACATAATTTGGCAACTTCCCTGGAGTGCTGCAAAAGATTCTGTCCGTAGGATGAACGATACTTCATCCGGCCAACGATCTTGATCAATTCCGGATGCAGGCCATGAATACCGAGGTCGATGACCGTGCGTTTCCCGACTTCAATAATCTCCTGATCGATCTGTTTCCTGGTTTTCTTTACAATCTCTTCAATTCGAGCCGGGTGAATTCTTCCATCAGTTACCAATTTATGAAGTGATAGCCGTGCGATTTCACGCCTGACCGGATCGAAGCATGAAAGGATGATCGCTTCCGGTGTATCGTCAACTATGATCTCCACTCCCGTAGCCGATTCTATAGCGCGAATATTTCTACCCTCGCGTCCTATAATTCGACCTTTCAGATCATCAGATTCGATGTTGAAAACAGATACACAGTTGTCTATTGCCTCCTCAGTACCAACACGCTGAATGGTGTTGATCACGATTTTCTTAGCTTCCTGCTGTGCTGTGAGTTTGGCCTCTTCCATTTTATCCTGGATATAGGCCATGGCGTCGTTCTTCGCTTCACCTTTTAACGATTCAATAAGCTGCTCTTTAGCATCTTCAGCTGAAAGTCCCGAGATAACCTCGAGCTGCTGTACCTGGCTTTTGTGTAATTTCTCCAGCTCTTGTTTGCGTTTTTCCAGGTATTCCGATCTTTTGTCGTAGTCTTTGATCTTGTCCTCAAGAGATTGGTTGAGTTTTTTACTCCTGGAGAGTTCGGAAGAGACCTGGGATTCCTTGTCCCGTGCTCTTTTCTCGGCCTCTGCTATTTTTTTGTCTCGGCTCAGGATGACCTTTTCATGCTCCGCTTTCAGCTCGATAAACTTTTCTTTTGCCTGCAGGATCTTATCCTTCTTTATCGACTCACCTTCATTCTTCGCATCTTTGATGATAGTATTGGCTTCTTTTCTCGCCGACTTGATCAGTTTGGAGGCATTGCTTTTCTCTATGGTCTTTGCAATGATGAATCCTATGATCAGTCCTATCACCAGGGCCCCCACACCTATTAAAATGGTATTGGTTTCCATGATGAATTAACTTTATTAATAAAAAAAAAGCCTACACTAGTTTAGGATTTTGTATAAACTCCTGAAAAACAGGTTTAGGGCTAACAAACTGCTCAAGAATCTGCTCGATGGCAGCCCGCTTTTACAGCTTAAACTCACCCTTTTTAATACAATAGTGTTGAGTTTATCAAAAAAAAATAACTAATGTAGGCAGTAACCTTATGTATTTTAAAGAACTTAAGCACCGTTGTGCTCCTTGAGAAGCTTATCAAGCGCCAAAAGACGCTCCTCAACTTCTTTGCTCGTGTTATCCTTATCAATAACGTTTTGTTCGGTTTGAGATGCAAATTGCAACGCACACATTGCCAGAACATCCTGCTTATCCCTCACCGAATAACTTTGCTCAAACTGTTTGATCATAGCCTCAATCTTCTGGGCGGCTTTCCGCAATCCCTCTTCCTGGCTAGGATCGATCGTCAGGGGGTAAACCCTGTTAGCCAATGATAGCTTTATTTTAAGCTTTTCAGACATTGAGACTTATGTCGTTATTCTGATAATTGACCGATACAATGATCGATCTCTCTTATCAGGGCATTTATTTTAAGCTTAGTTTCTCTTTTATTATCGTCACTGCCAAGCAATGAATTCGCCATTTTAAGAGTCTCGTACTTCTCCTGCCATTCACTTATGGCTTCGTTCTGATGAAGCAGTCGCTCCTGAGTCTTTGTCAATTCCTTACTGAGATTAGCATTGGTCTGTTTTAAAACTTCAAGTTTATGCAAAACCTTGCTTATTCGGTTTTCCAGGGAATCGACAATCAACTCGATATCATTCATGGACGCATTCAATACTTACTAGACAAATTTAGTATTCCCAAATTACATTAACAATTCTTTTATAAAAAAGTTGGAATGGGCTTTGTAGATATTCTTTACAATATTAAGTTCGGCATGGTGTTATTCAACTTTGGTAATATGGATCATTTTAATAATTTAGCAGTATAGAAAATATGCGATACATCGGTCTGTTCATCTTGCTGTTTCACACTTTAGTCATGTCCCAGAGTCCTTATCCTCAGGACTATTTCAGGCCACCTTTGGATATCCCGCTGGTTTTGTCAGGAACTTTTGCTGAACTGAGATCCAATCATTTTCACTCCGGTTTGGACATCAAGACTCAGCAAAGAGAGGGATTGAAGATCTACTCTGCTGCGGAAGGCCATGTTAGCAGGATAAAAATAGCCCATGGCGGTTATGGCAAAGCGCTTTATGTAACTCACCCGAATGGCTATACCACGGTTTATGCTCACCTTCAAAAGTTCGCCCCTAAGATCGAGGAATATGTTAAGCGCCAGCAATATACGGAGGAGTCTTACACCATCGAATTATTTCCCAAAGCCGGGGAACTCGTGCTTGAAAAAGACGAGGTTATAGCCTATTCCGGAAACACAGGAAGTTCAGGAGGTCCGCATTTACACTTCGAAATCCGTGATAAACAGGAGCGACCCATTAATCCCATGATATTCGGGATAGATGTAAAAGACAGTAGAAAACCCATGATCCTGAGGGCATTCGCTTATCCTATTGGTAAAGACAGTCATATAAATGGTTCGGTTGAACGGTCAGAACTAAGACTGATTCCTGTTTCCAACGGGGTCTACAAAACCGAGGAAATCGAGGCTTATGGAAAGATCGGCTTCGGAGTGGTGAGTTACGATCAGCAGGATATGGCCGCCAATAAGAATGGCGTAAGCCATATTGAATCAACACACAATGGCAGCAATAGCCTGGAGATCGACTTTAAGCGGTTTTCATTTGGTGAGACCAAACACATAAACAGGCTGCTCGATTTCGATTTTTGGCAAACGGATAGATCACGGATACAGAAACTCTTCATAGAACCTAATAACCCCCTGAGCCTTTATAAAAGAGCAGAAAACAATGGTTATGTCAGAATTGAAGACAGCACGGCCTCGGTGTACAAGGTGAAAATCACCGATTTTATGGAAAATGAGACATGGTTGACCATTCCGATAAGCGGCAAAAGAATTGGAAATTTAAAACCAAAACCTGAGCTGGTCACCGAACATTTTATAAAGGCTGATCAATTCAACCAGCTGAAACAGGGCAATGTCACGGTCAGCATTCCGAAGAACACGTTTTATGACGACTTTTTCATCGACTTCTCCGTTCAGAATGACACCTTAAAACTGCACCGACCCGTTATTCCTGCCCAGAAGAATTTTTATATCAATTTTGATGTGAGCCATTACAACCCGGAGGATAAGGCAAAACTCTATATAGCAGGTGTTTCGGAATATGGCAAAACCTATTATGCCCGCACCGAACGAAAGGGTGATGTCCTTAGCTGCTCCACAAAATCACTCGGTACATACACCCTTGCCATCGATGATGAAAATCCTCGGATCAGGGCCCTGAATTTCAGAGATGGGAAATGGTTGAGCAATTACCGATATCTGAAGGTTGAGATCAAAGACATGGAATCCGGGATCGAAAGCTACAGGGCCACGATTAACGGTAAATGGATATTGATGGAATACGATTATAAAAAGAATTCCCTGGTCTATGATTTCAATGATGGGATATCACTTGACACCAAGAACATTTTAAAGGTTATTGTTACCGATAAAACCGGAAATAGTTCTACATTTGAAGCAACCTTTTACCGCAAATAATCATCGATTTGAAATTTCAACATCTTCTCTGTTGGATTGTTTTCTGGATGTTGCCCCTTCAAGGGATTTCACAAAATGCCGTTATACAGGGTGTTATCCTGGATGAATTTGAACAGCCCATTCCAGATGTAAATATCAAAAGCGGCGATAGGGGAACCGTCAGCAATTCAAATGGTTTCTACAGCTTAAGGATTCCGGCAAATCGGGATGAGACCCTGATTTTTTCTCATATCAGCCATAAAAATATCACGGCTACCTTTAATCTGAAAAACGGTGAGATCTTCGAATTCAACCCTGTGATGAGATTGGAAGTAGAACAGATCGCTACTGTTATAGTGAGAGGAAATCAGCGAAAACGTGTAGAGGGGGTTACCACCATAGACCCTGAAATAGTCAGAACCATCAAGGGTGCACAACCCGGAGTGGAGAACCTTCTTAAAACATTACCTGGGGTCAGCATATCGAATGAGCTGAGTACTCAGTATTCCGTTAGGGGCGGTAATTTCGATGAAAACCTGGTATACGTGAACGAGATTGAGGTAT
>JBFKFP010000149.1:0-6683 GCA_041618535.1 Flavobacteriaceae bacterium | reverse complement strand
GTGGTTTCATTTAGTCCGAGCCAGAGATATGATTCAGCTCCTGAGGCAGCCAGGATAACGCTTTCCCCTTCGCAGATCGCAACATCCTCACCGGCATAAACCTGGGAGGTGGCAGGTCCGCCGCCATCTATTTCGTTCAGATATTCCTCTATCCCGATATAACCTGATGGCCACTCGTAAGATGAAAGATCCGTATCTGGCAGGAAACCCTTTGCGATCTTCCATATATCCGGGATCCCGTCATTCAAGGTATCATATCCCGTTTTTGAGTTGGTTGGCAGGTTTGGCAGGATCCAGTTTTTATTAAAAGGATCCCTACTTATAAAATTAAGTGCATCATCTATCCGGGTTGAATCATAACTATCAATAAATGTTGAAGACGTACCATCATAATTGAGGTATTTATTGGTTCCCACATCGCTCAGTACATTCTCCCTTGTTTGTTCAGCCGTCAAAAGTGCCGGCCCAAAACCTAACAGCGGATGCATGGTTGCGGTGAAATAGGCTGAATTGACCGGTGCTCCTGAAAAGAAATCTTTCCACAGCGATTGATCGTTTGGCTGGGGATTGGGATAAATGGAATTATGATAGTTGTTTGCTGTATAAATAGAGGGTTGAACACTTTGGACCTTATTTACACTTCCGGGCGTTGAATGATTTCCCTCTGTAATGTGGTTCCCAATATAGTTCACGTCTGAACTGGCCGTATTTACGTTTGTGAGCCGGTTAGCCACATTAAACATGACATTATTGACGATATCGTATTGTAGCACTCCGGAGGCATTGGGAGTTCTCTGCGGCTGGTTGACATAAAGATTGTAGTAGAAGCTCATGTCGCCAGTTGTGTTGGACAGCCCGCTACCGGCGATAATCCCGGTAGCATTTTCAGAGAACAGGCATCTTTGCACCGTGATATTTGTTATCTCGCCCCATGAGGCTTTCATTGAAATAGCCTGGTCGTCATTAAAACTGAATGAGCAATGGTCTATTATGATGTCTCTTCCTCCCGAAATGATCACCCCGTTATGCTCGTATTGATCCGGAACACCTGTATAACTGGCATTTCTAAATCGCACATATCTCCAGATGGCGTTGTTACAGGGTTCGTTACATTCCGACCAGCCCCCGCCCATTGAGATGGGTTTTCCCGAGATGGTGATTCCTCCTTCAGGAGCTGTGTGGCCCGCAACCGTGAAATTTGAATTTTCCTCGCAAAGCTCTACCAGGCTGTTAAGCTTAATAGTACCGCTCACTTCAAATACTATGATTCGCGGGAATGGTTTTTTTAGGGCGTCCCTTAAGCTTCCGGGGCCGCTATCGTTAAGATTGGTAACCTTGATAACTTGTCCGCCCCGCCCGCCTGTGACGTAGGCTCCGGCACCTACAGCGCTTGGGAATGCCTTGGTTTGTCCATATACATTCGGGTAACTGAATGCGAGGGTCAGTATTAGCAGGATCAGCAATTTTACAACATAAGGCTCTTTCATGGTGCCCGGAGAAATCCGGGACCTCAATTGGTCTGTCATGGTAGATTTGGTTAAGTCCGTTTAATTCGCTTATCAAACAAAAGAAAATTAATCGGATTTAAGGTTTAACATCATAACCTTTTCGATAAAACACTTTATATATGTAGTCTTTTTCTGATATATTAAAACATTATAAAGGATGATAAATGTATTTTATCGATTTATTTATATAAATTTCTGCTGAGCGAGCCATCGACTGCTAACTCGCTTCCTTGTTTAATAATCAATACGTCGATAGCTCTTTTCCGGATCTCCGGTAGATGTTAAAATCGATATATTGTCTACTTAAATTTTCAACTGTTTATCAACAATCTCAGCCGGGAGATTAATTTTTAGGATTTTAGATCCATTCCTGAATGAGGCCAGCGTTGGAAAAGCATTCATGCTGCCTGTGAAGTTTTAATTGTATCTGGGAAAAAAGAATGCTAAGTTAGAGGCAAAATTGGGCTCTACTTCACAGGTGCGAAAAACCATTTTTCCCTTTCATACGGAAATATCTTCTTTTTATCTAAACTTACTGATATTAAGGGCTATTCATAAAAAAAATATATAGATTCGTTCGATCAATTTATGTTCATTTTTAGACTGAATTTCGACTCTAAACCCAATCTTTGAATGTCAGAAAACCACATAAATTTTAAGTCTTTATTCCCTGTTTATCATCAGATTACAGAAGAGGATTTCAGGTACAGATTTACTGTTTTCACTTCTGCGTATAATGCCGAAAAAACGCTGAAGAGAACCCATGACTCGCTTTTAAAGCAGACCTTTTCTGATTTTGAATGGCTGGTGATCAATGATGGGTCCACGGATGGGACCCATAAAGTGATGCAACAGATTCAAGGGGGGTCAAAACTGAATATCCACTATGTCAATAACACACAGAACCGGCATAAAATGTATCGTTTCAATCAGGCCATTCAACTTGCTCAGGGCGAGCTGTTTCTCACTTTCGATGCTGATGATGAATGTGATGCGGATGCCCTTGAAGTTTTTGATCGCGAATTCAATTCTGTTCCTGAAGAGATGAAAGACAAGCTGATTGCGGTTAGCGGGTTATGCCGGGACGAGTATGGCAATCAGGTGGGAGACAGATACCCGGCAGATCCGTTTTACAGCGATCCATTTGAGCTATATGCCTTAAAAAGAATTCACGGTGAAAAATGGGGATTCACCCAAACCGTTAAATTAAAGGCTATTAATTTTAATCCGAAGATCTTTGATCACGGCTATATTCCAGAGGGTATCATCTGGAATCTTCTCGGCCTTCAGGGCTATAAAACCAAATACATCAACAGGGTACTCAGAACCTATCATACGGGTGTTGAAAATTCCATCAGTGATAGTCCGAAATTTAAAACTGCAGTAGGGTCTACACTTCATTATCTCGGAAATATCAACTGGCATTTCGGCAAGTATTGGCACAGAACACCTGTTTATTTTCTCAAGAACCTGTATTATCTTTTAAAATTTTCCAATTATTCAAACTTTAAACTCAGATCTTACAGGGAATCGGTTGAGCCGCTCGTCCCCCGTGTCATTTTTATTTGCCTTTGGCCTTTCAGAAGGATATTTAAGTAAATTGTGTCTGCAGTTATTTTAAATACTTGAAACTCAAAACTAAAATATCATCAAACCTGAAGAGGTTGCTCTCAAATGCGACCATCAAAAATGTGATCCGTGTCGGAATGATCACGGTTCTGGTGAGCCTGATGGGATTTTTTAAGGAGATCCTTGTCGCCGATCGTTTCGGCTTATCGGAATTGCTTGATACCTTTCTTATTGCCGTCCTGGTTCCTACCTTCATTCATGGGGTGTTTTTCGGCTCCTTCCAATCTGTTTTTATCCCGAATTATGTTAGCGAGATGAAGACTGGTAAAAAAATAGGGGCTTTTCAAAGCACAAGTTTTATGCTAACCCTGGGGGTTTCAGCCCTATTCCTTTTGGTGGCCTTTCTGTTTACGGATGTTTACCTCGAAACCTTTTTTAAAGGTCATTCGGCCGAGTATTACCGCCTGGTCAAAACTCAATTCTACTACGTAGCGCCATGTATTGTATTTTGGGGATTGTCCGGAATCATTAAAGGGATACTCAATATCGACAACGAATTCATACACTCTTCCCTCAGCAGTATTTTCACACCCCTTTCGATTATCGTATGTATTTTATTCTTCAGAGAGCAACTTGGAGAACTTGTTTTTGCTATCGGAACATTTGCCGGTGGAATAATAGGTATGGGTTATCTGCTGTTCTGGGCTTCACGGCGTGACTTGATCCATATCGATAAACCGGATTTTGTCTCTTTTAATATTAAGGTGCTTTTCAAACAATTGCCTGCCAAGCTATCTTCGAGTATGCTGAACAATATTAATCCGTTGATCGACCAGTATTTCGCGGCCCAGTTAATAATTGGCTCCATAGCTGCGTTGAACTACGGTATAAAGATCCCGACATTCGCTATTACTATTGCCGGTTTGGCGCTGAGTAATGTATTACTTCCCTACTTTTCGAAAAGAGCAGTTGAAAATAAACTTGAAGCCTTCAGAAAGCTTAAAACAATCCTGTCTTACATCATGATAACCAGCATTGTTAGCGTGGTGGTGCTGGTACTTATTTCGACCCCGTTGGTTCAATTGATCTTCGAGAGAAACGCCTTTACCAGTGATGATACCGTTATTGTCGCCAGGATACAACAGATGTACCTGCTACAGATTCCTTTTTACATCACGGGTCTGATCATGGTTAAATTTCTTACGTCCATCAACAGGAACAATTTTATGGTCCTGACGTCCCTTATAAGCCTGATAGCCAATGTGACATTGAACTATATCCTAATAAGAAAAATGGGTGTTTACGGACTGGCACTGGCCACTTCCTTGGTTGCCTTTGTGAATAGTTTAATTTTGTATCTGTATATCAATCACTTAAATAAGAAAACCGGCGAGGCACAAGCCTCGTAGAAAGTATGAAGTTATTAAAGTATATAATCCTCATCATGCTAATCTGGTCGGTCCCGGGCATATTTGCCTTTGATCAGTCCCTTGGTTCATTGATGAGTTACGTGCTGTATGCTTTGATCCTGCTTTATTTCTTTCTTAACCCCAAGCCAAAAATCCTTATTCCCTTTGTAACTCTCGGACTCCTGTATTTCCTTATCAGCGGAATTATTTATGTTGATGACGCCCAATATTACAACCAGGAGTTGCTCAAATATTTCGTACTTATAGTCGGGGCAACCCATTTGCTGTATGTGACCACTGTGACCGAACTATTCGTTTTGCTTATAATAGGAGGATCGAGCATTATCTTTAACGCTTTGTTCTCTCCCAGTGATTTTGGTCGTTACAGCGGCTTCTATTTCGATCCGAATAATGCCGGATTCGTTTGCCTGATAGGATATTGTCTGGGATTTGCAATCCCCAATAAAAGCCTTAAGCTCGGTGGCCAATTCCTGCTTACCCTTGGTGGAATTCTGACCTTTTCACGTACCTTTCTCCTGCTATGGATATTGATTTCATTGATTTCGGTTTTCGCCAGCAGGAAGAATACCCTGAATTTCGGCTTAGGCCTCGGGGTTATTGCCATCCTTCTCACCGTAGCATCTTATGTCACCCTGAATACAGTCAGATTAAAAGCCTATGAAAGCCTTTTAAGCTCAGATACCGATACCTTGTTATCGGTTCAACAAAGAGAGGGTACACGGGCCGACATCTGGTCTGAATATTATGATATGATAGCTGAAAAACCTCTGTTCGGGAACGGGTTTTCTACCCTTCATGGAGATGGGGCAGGTAAACAGGGGGTGCATAACTCCTATCTGATGGTTTTGGGAGAAGCAGGGATCTTACCTTTCCTTATTATAATCGGTATTTACCTGTCGATGCTTATAAGGAGTTTTCGACGGTTCAGACCTGATTATCACCTTTTCCTCCTGGCTTTTACGCTTCTGGCAATCTTGATGACCATACATACCTATTTTGATAATTTTGTCATCCTTGTCACCTCTATGTGGCTTTATATTCAGCTTAGGAAAAAAAGTGAATCGGAAGTTATAATTGAGGAAGGTGAATTGATATCAAACGTTAACTAATTGCCCATGCTGCCATGACGGTGCTAAAATTAAAGACTTTAAACCACCTAAATCCTGTGAAATGACGATCATACATTTATCAAGCAGTTTGGGTGGTGGTGGCGCCGAGAAAATGGTTTTTCAGCTTGCCCGGAAAAGCCATGGGAAGATCCCAACCATGGTTATTTCACTTTCTGAGGTTAACACGATTGAGGAAAAGTTTCATGATGAAGGGATCGAATGTCATTTTCTCAATATCAATTCATTCAGGAATAAAACATTGATAAAAGGATTAAATAGACTGAATGAGATCGTTAAAGATATAAATGATCCTCTTATTCATGCTCATCAGTATCATTCGTGTATATTGGGTGTTTTGTATAATCTGCGGTTTAAAAAAATCCCAATGGTCTTTACCCTTCACTCGAGCACGGTAGACAGCCAGTTGAGGCGAATAATGTTATACCTCACCAAACCTTGGCGGAAAAAGGATATCGTGTTTAGTAAAGGTACTCAGAAGTGGTTCCTCAGGAATAGCGCTGTTATTCCAAACGGCATCGATTTTGATGAATTTTACACTGATAAAAACAAGGCCTATTCCGGCATTGAACCCTTTCAATTTTTATTTTTAGGGCGAATATCTCCCGAGAAAAATCCTTTTAAAACCATAGAGGTGGCGAATGCTCTCATCAAAAAGGGATTTGAGAATTTCATCATCAATATAGTTGGTGACGGCTACAAAAGAGATGAATTAACCGATCTTATAAAAGAGAATAATCTGGAATCGAAAATTCTCTTCCACGGGTTTCAGAAGGATGTGAAGGCCTTTCTTAAGCGCGCCCACTGCCTGATCCTTCTTTCATCGCGTGAAGGCCTTCCTATGGTGGTGATTGAAGCAGCAGCTTGCCGATTGCCCATTATTTCCACTCCGGTTGGCAGTATCCCGGAATTTCTGAATGCAGATAATGCTTGCTTATCTGCTTTAAGTGATTTCCCGGATAGCATGATGGATGTGATTAACAATTATGACAAGGCCCTGGCAAGATCAGGGAGATTATATGAAGAATTATCAGGGAAATTCAGTATTG
>JBFKFP010000148.1:0-6686 GCA_041618535.1 Flavobacteriaceae bacterium | reverse complement strand
TAGCTAATACCCCTAAGAAAATCGCCCTGTAAGATGTCATGAATTGCTCTCTGACTTCCACATCCGGGACAATATAAGCCGGTCAGCATCAAAAAAGGGCATTTGGGAAAAAACGGCGAATCAACAGGATCTATAAATACATAGGTCATCAAAATAAACGATGTCACAATTCCCAATGTGAAAATCCTCAGACCTTTCATTCTACATGCCGCTCATTGCACCCAGAAAAGCAAGTCCGAAGATGGCGACATAAACAATCCATCCTAAAAGGGCGATCCCAATAGAGACAAATGCCCATGTCTTAGCATTTTTGGAGGCGCGTTCTGCCGCATCAAAATTTCCACTATCGTATTCGCTGTTCACCTTTGTGGAATAAACAATACTGACGATGCCAGCCGGCAAACAGCATAAAATTGTACTGATTATGGCAATGGCCAGGTAATTATTAGGTCTTGGAGGTTTGTTGAGGACTTCCATATTTCTTTAGGTTTTGAGGTTGATATGATTAAAAGTAATAATTTGATTTAAAAAGAGCATGAAAAAAGCGGCCTCAGCCGCTCGTTTCATCAATGTTTTTCAGGAACCTCTTTGAAGCTCCTCCATTTTCTCTCGAAGTAAATCGGGATCCTGTAAAGCCTCAAGCCCGATCATCGAGATCACCCAGATGATATAAATTGTAAAAATGATACTTAATACGATTCCGATTATTCCCATTATCTTCCCCGCCTTTACATTGTCATAACCACTGTAATTTTCGGGGGCCTCCTTATAAAGATTTGTAGCTTTTTGTCCGACAACAACCGCTACAATTCCACAAATTAAGCCTGGCAAACCGTAACAGCAACATCCAACGACAGACAATATTCCCATGACCAATACCAGGGTTGAATTAGGTAAGGTTTGTTTTTCCATAGTGGTTATAAAAATTTTAAAATGTAGTTAATGATGATTATTAGAGTATTCAATGCGAACAAAGCTAATAAAATTTTCGCTCCATATTTAAACCGAAATTTCAAATGTAAGATCAGGAACAGGAAAAGAAGGATCAGTGTAAAAGTAGGAGGATACATATGAAATGCCGATTGGAATTCACCTTTGATCAACAGGATCAGCGATCGTTGAAAACCACAGCCCATGCATTCGATATGAAGATACTTCTTCCAGAGGCAAGGGATCATATAACTCTCCAGGTCGGTCATAATGCAAATTAATGAAATGTATTTTATCCGGATAAGATTTTTCTTTTCGTTCTCTTATGGGGCTGCTTTACTTTAACAAATCGGGTTTAGGGGAATGCCGATGAAGGTTGTTGATGTTTTAACGAATTTATTGATTAAATTCAACCCTGAACAGTCAATTCCTGATATACAGTTATTTTAACATGAAAATAAGGAAGAGCTATTATTATCTGATGCTGATTACGGGAGCTTCTCTGGTGATATATCTGCAGAGTTCAGGTTTGGAGCATCTGTTTCTGCTCATCATTGGGTTTTCCCTGCTGATGGGCGGCCTTTTCGGTATTTATTCATCTATAACAAATGCGAAGCCCAATTTAGATCCTTTTGCTGTTCAAAACGAGGAGGAGGAATGAAATTTAAAAAGGGCGATAAGGTCAGCGTTGTGGATGATACCTTTGAAGGTATTGTGGTTAAAGTGGAGGGAGAGCAGGTCCATATTGAATCTGAGGAAGGGTTTTCGTTTGTTTACAAGGAAAATCAGTTAGTCAGGGTGGATGGGTATTCAGAATTGAAAACCGAAAAGCTGATGAAAGGCTATTCCGAGGACAAGTCAGAAAAGAAGAGAAATTATAAACTCGTTCGGGGCGAGCGGCGTAAATCTATCCCGATCTTCGAAGTGGATCTTCATATTGAAAAATTATTACCCACTGCTAAAGGAATGACCAAATATGATATAAGGACCTTCCAGATCGATACAGCCAGGAAGCAACTTGAATTCGCAATAAGGAAGAGAATCCCCAGAATGGTCTTTATTCATGGAGTGGGGGAAGGCATACTTAAGGTTGAACTCGATTACCTGCTCGGACGCTATGAAAATATTTCCTTCTATGATGCGGATTACCAGAAATACGGGCTTGGTGCCACGGAGGTCAGGATCCACCAGGATGCAGGCCGGGCTTAATCAAAGGGTTGCCATTCGAAAGTTCCGAGATCAAAGCTGTCTGCGCTGAGTAATTCAATATCTATATTCAGAACAATGAATTTTACGGAGACCGTTCTGCTGAATGAATTCGGATTCAGTACATCGTAAACAAATGTGTCGGCACTGCCAGGATCGAGGAAGCGCGGACTGGTTGCTCCTGCAACAAAATCATTGAAAAGATCCCCATCCATGTTCTCATCTTCATACCTGGTGATCACCCCGTCGTTGTCATCGTCTGCGTCTAAATAATCGGGCTCGTCGTCACCGTCTGTATTTTGTGCGTCACTGATATCCCCATCCATATTCGGGTCCGGATTCTCATTCTTGGTGGGAACGTTGTCATTGTCATCATCTTCATCCTTGTAATTCGGAATCCCGTCGCCGTCGGTGTCATCATCTTCGAGATCGCCATTTCCGTTAAGATCTTCAGCCTCGGATGGAATATCGTCATTATCATCATCGATAAAAGTGGAGATATAGTTTACAGACCCGCTTCCGGCTTCATAATCCTCCAGGATATTAACCTCGGAGGAGGGAATATCCTGGCAGATCAGGCCTGCAGGGTTGCCGTCATAGGTCCTGTAATTGAATCGCACACTGCTGCCGTTTATATTGAATGAGCCCTCAGTTGGAGAAGTCTGCGGATTAAAGATAGCGGTATTTGCTGTGGTGACCGGAAAGAGTAAGGTCAAACTCTCGTTTGGATCGTTACGTGTATCATAAACCACATAGTTATCGGAGTCCTCATCGCCACATCGCTCAAGAACCTTATCAAATTCAAGGTTTACCTCAATAATATCCCCGTCATCACAGGACAAGACCAGAGTTAATAATAAGAGTACGGCAAATTTAAGTTTTGACATCCTATATGGTTTTGAGCAAAAATATGGAATTGTAAATTATAACGTAACACCCGTTGAATAATTTTATTTGAACTAATTTAGCGTCAAATTTTCGGCCTTTATGAATACGGTTTATTTCGATAACGCGGCAACCACACCGGTCAGGCCTGAGGTGGTGGATGAAATGAGTAAAGTTTTAAAAAATTATTTTGGAAATCCTTCATCTTCACATAGTTATGGTAGATCAGCGAAATCATTAGTTGAAACATCAAGAAAACGAATTGCATCCTTCTTTAATGCTGAACCCGGGGAGATCATCTTTACATCAGGTGGTACGGAAGCAGACAATCTTTGCCTGCGAAGCGCTGTAAAAGACCTCGGCGTTTCCCATATTATAAGTTCAAGGATAGAGCATCACGCGGTATTGTATACCATAGAGAGCCTGAGAGCGGAGCTTGGGGTTGAAATCAGTTATGTGAACTTGCTTGCAGACGGACAAATCGATTTGGATCACCTGTCGACTTTGCTGGATATGCGGGGTAAAAAACTGGTGAGTCTTATGCATGTGAACAATGAGGTCGGGAATATTTTGGATTTAAAAGCTGCGGCTGAATTATGCAGGTCTAAAGATGCTTTATTCCATAGTGACTGTGTTCAGTCTGTAGGGCATTTTATGATAGATGTAAAGGACATCCCGATTGATTTCTTTGCAGCCAGCGCCCATAAATTCCATGGCCCAAAAGGCGTCGGGTTTGCCTTTATCAGGAAATCGTCGGGAATCAAGCCGCTGATAATCGGTGGGGAGCAGGAGAGAGGGCTAAGAGCTGGTACCGAGAGCGTCCATAACATTGTAGGCCTGGCCAAATCTCTTGAAATGGCCTATTCGAATCTCGAAACGGAGAGCAGACATATCCAAACTCTTAAGGCCCGGTTTATCGATCAGTTAAAATCGGAAATCCCGTCTGTAAGCTTTAACGGTCTCTCTTCCGATACAGTCTCTGGCACATACACGCTTGTCAATGTGCGACTTCCTGTTTCTGTGGATAAATTAGCTATGTTCCTATTCCAGTTAGATCTGAAAGGTATTGCCTGCTCTAAGGGGAGTGCCTGTCAGAGCGGGAGTGACAAAGGTTCTCATGTGCTTGCAGAATTACTCGAAGGAGAGGAACTCAACAAACCCTCCATTAGGTTCTCTTTCGGAATATATAATACAATACAGGAGGTGGACTATGTTATCGAGGTCCTGAAATCATTGGTGCCGGTGAAGGCCTGATCAATTCCGTGTAAGTTGCTTGATCAATTCTGAATGCTGTGGAAATCTGGCTGCCAGGGTTTTCCTGTCAGGCATTTCGAAATCTGCAAAGTCGAATCCCGGTGCCACGGTACATCCTGCAAGAGAGAAGCCTAAAGATGAAGCCACTTCTACGGCAAAATAATTACCGCCTTTAACAACATGCTGAAAGACTTCACCGTTTTCTGATGAGGATCCGAGCCTGGCTCTTGAATAGTCTCCGTCTGGTCCGATCTCATGGATGATCAAAGGTTCGCCCTGATAAAAATGCCAGATCTCATCCTGTACAATGCGGTGGAATGCTGAAAAAGTATCCGCGGTTAAAAGGAAATAGATAGCTGTGGAATAATTCCGGCTTCCGGTGAACTTAGGTAAAAGCTCCTGCGCTTTTATCATCTCGTCACTGCGATAGGTTTCTCTGAAAAACCCACCTTCAGGATGAGGTTGAAGCCCTAATTTGTCTATCAGTATTTTTGCTGAGGCCTCCAACATCTCAGAAACTCATGCTCAGGCGCAAATTGAAGACCCTTGGGGTTAAGAAATTGGGAATGGCGTACTGCCTTTTGCTGTAAACATCCCTTACCCAGGTATTGGTTATAGAATTCTGAACATCGAACATATTGAAGATCTCAACACCCACTGCCAATTCTCTGAATCGTTTTTTCCAATTTGAATTGTAGCTTTTATTCTGATCAACCAAAACATAGGAAATTCCGAGATCGGCTCTTTTATAATCAGGCAATCGGTTCTGAAAATCATATGGATCGGCATAACTTGGTGAGCCTCCCGGCACTCCGGTCTGATAGACCAGGTTCAGGTACATTTTCAAATCAGGGATACGTGGCACGTAGTCCTGGAAAAGTATACCGAACTTAAGTCTCTGGTCCGTTGGTCTTGAGATGTAGCCCCTATTATTGATATTCTCTTCCGTTTTAAGATAACCAAAACTGAACCAGGATTCGGTTCCGGGAACAAATTCACCATTCAGCCTGAGGTCCAATCCATAGGCATAAGCTTCGGCTATATTATTTGCGCGATACCGTATCCTGACATTCTCAATGGTGTACGGATTAACATCGTTCAGCTTTTTATAGTAGGCCTCGGAAACCAGTTTAAAAGGTCTTTCCCACATTTCAAAGCTATATTCGTTCCCTATCACCACGTGAATGGACTGCTGAGCTTTTGTGCCTGGATTTACCATTCCGGAGGAATCCCTTAACTCACGGTAGAAGGGTGGTTGATAATACAAGCCACCACCTATTCGGAATAGCATATCATTCTCCCAATTTGGTTTTATGGCGAATTGCACACGCGGACTAACAACAGTTTGGGATGAGGACTCCAATCCCTCCCCGGTAACGGTCCAATGATGCATGCGAACCCCGGCGTTGTAGAACACTTTGCTATCACCCAATTCATCACGCTTGCTCCATTGGGCATATGCCTGGACCCGGTCTATCTTTGTCATATTGGTAGAGCGAATATTCTGGAAAGGAACCAAAGGCCCCTCGTAAGGCTCGTAAGGCTGCTCATTAAAGGCGTCGATATTAGGCGGATTAATCGAAAAGCCAGCTGAATCTATAACCTCCCATTCCACGAGCCGGTCCCTGATATCCTCCCGGGTGTATTTCACTGACCATTCAAAATTATTTTCGTTAATGTCATAAAACCCCTTGTGCTCGATATTAAAGATCAGGGCATCAAGATCGTTTCGGGCATGATTTAGTTGAGAACCTATTCCTTCACTGAATTCGACCTCGCCTAGATTTTCATCCCCAATGCTGCTATTAACCTCACCAAGTCGATATTGGGCCAGGATGTCGAAATATTCTTCTTCCGTGGTATGGTATGCAGAGCCTATGAGTTTAAGAGTTAAATTATCACTGACCTCAAAATTGGCCTTGAGAGCTCCGAACAGGGTCTGGTAAGCATCTTTTTCCTGCCCCTCATAAAAGACCAGGAGAGCAAGGGGATTATCCAGTGTTCCGAAATTGGTTTGCCTGGTTTGCGGTTCGTAATTGTATGTATTGACAGAGGCATTTCCCAAGAAACTCATACTGAAACGATCTGTGAATTTATATGTGGTAAATGCCTGCACATCAGCAAAGGTGGGATCGTAGTTTGTTTCTGTCTGACGGGCGTCTACCAACAAGGTGTTGTCACGATAACGCAATCCGATGATACCTGAGAATTTAGAGTCCTTAGATACGGTTTCCGCAGAAAGGCTTCCTCCTAATAAATTGAGGTCTGCACTTACCTGGAAATTGATCGGATTACGGTAATTAATGTCCAGAACCGAGGAAAGTTTATCGCCATATTTAGCCTGAAAACCTCCTGCGGAGAAGTCTACATTTCTCACAAGGTCGGTATTGACAAAGCTCAGTCCTTCCTGT
>JBFKFP010000147.1:0-6831 GCA_041618535.1 Flavobacteriaceae bacterium | reverse complement strand
TAGACCTTCTCATCGATATACTGCCGCATGATCATGGTCAGGTCGGAATAATATCCCTTGATATCCGAACGTTCCAGGTATTCCGCTTCATCAAGTTTCTTCAAGGCCATTTTTGCCCGTTCATAAGGTGGAAGAATAGCGATTTTTTCAGCTTCAGTCATCGGTTTCTTCCGGAGTATGAACCAATATATCAAACCGCCAATCAGGGCTGCCAGGAGAAGAATGATCAAGATGATCTTCCACCAGTTCGAAGGCCCGCTATTCACCTCTATAAGCGGCTTGATCCCATATAATTTCTGCTTGGTTGTATCTACCTCTATTCCCCTAATTTCAACATTGATAGAGTCTGTAAATATCACTTTGTCACCCAGTACGATCTTTTGGGCCGGAATAGTATAGCGCCCGGAATCGAATTGTGTTAACCCGTAGCGTTTTATAAGGCGATAAAGCCTGTTCTCTTTCAGGCTGTCGGTCTTGTATGATTCGATAACCTCAAGAGGCATGAATGCCTGGCCCTCGGGAAAGAGGACCACCTCGGCCGAATCGGCCTCAACCGTAATTGAATAAGTGATCTGCTCCCCGATCTTAACTGCTGTTGAATCTACTTCTGCATTGACCTGCGCCCCGGTTATTCCGCAAATCAAAAGCATTGGAACCAGAAGCAGAACACCCCGCTTAAGAAATCGGTCTTGAAATGATATCTTCAATCCTTTCATGCTCTTGCTTTGAAGTAACCCAACAATTTTTTTACATAGCTCTCATCCACCCTGCAATCTATAATTCCGGCTCCTGATTTGGTAAAACTGTCTTTGAAATAATCCTTTCGTTCACGGTAATAGCGGCTGTAATTCTGCCTGACTTTCTTCGATGCGGTGTTAACCAACAGATAATCTCCCGATTCCTCATCGACCATCTGGACCATCCCGAGATTGGGCAATTCTGCCTCATGCCTGTCATATATCCTGATTCCTGTAACATCATGCTTTCCAGAGGAGATCTTGAGATTGTGCTTGTATTCACCAGTTAGAAAATCGGAAAGGATAAATACGATCGACTTCTTTTTCTGAACATTTGATAAGAACCTCAGGGCTTCCGATAGATCAGTCCTGCTGCTTTCGGGTTCAAACTCTATCAACTCCCTGATGATACGTAAAACATGAGATCTCCCCTTTTTTGGTGGGATATAGAGTTCGATTTTATCTGTGAAGAGTATAAGGCCGATCTTGTCATTGTTCTGTGTAGCCGAAAAGGCGAGGGTGGCAGCTATTTCAGTAATTATCTCCTTTTTGAATCGCTTTGTTGTTCCGAATAACTCGGAACCAGAAACATCAACCACCAGCATCATGGTTAATTCCCGTTCCTCTTCAAAAACCTTTACAAAAGGTTCATTATACCTGGCTGTCACATTCCAGTCAATTGTCCTGACATCATCTCCAAACTGATACTGCCTTACCTCACTAAAGGTCATACCGCGCCCCTTGAAGGTAGAATGATATTCCCCTCCAAAAATATGATCGGACAGACGCCTGGTCTTAATCTCGATCTTTCTGACGCGTTTCAGCAGTTCTTTAGTATCCATAATTAAAATGATGGGAAGGACAATCCGCTAGATTTAATCCTGTTTAAATCTAAGGGACTTCAATCTCGTTAACGATCTTGTTGATGATGTCCTCGGAGGTCACATTCTCCGCCTCAGCTTCATAGGTAATACCTATTCTGTGACGCAGAACATCATGAACCACCGCTCTCACATCTTCCGGAATAACGTATCCTCTTCTTTTTATAAATGCATAGCACTTGGCTGCCAAAGCGAGGTTGATACTTCCCCGTGGGGATGCCCCGAACGAAATCAGGGGTTGCAGTCCTGCCAGTTTGTAGCGATCGGGATAACGAGTTGCGAATACTATGTCAAGAATATATTTTTCTATTTTTTCATCCATGTAAACCTCTCGTACAACTTCCTGCGCCTGCAGTATTTGTTTTATGGATACAACCGGTTTTATTTCTTGCCGAACGGATTTCAGGTTAGAACGGACAATGAGTTGTTCCTCATCCATTTTCGGGTAATCGATAACTGTTTTCAGCATAAAACGATCTACCTGTGCTTCCGGTAAGGGATAAGTTCCTTCTTGTTCTACAGGGTTTTGAGTTGCCATAACGAGGAAGGGTCTATCCAGGATAAAGGTTTCATCCCCTATTGTCACCTGTTTTTCCTGCATGGCCTCTAAAAGAGCCGATTGTACTTTTGCGGGTGCACGGTTGATTTCGTCAGCCAGGACGAAGTTAGCAAATATGGGGCCCTTCTTTATTGAGAAATCGTTTTGTTTAACGTTGTAAATCAGTGTTCCTATTACGTCGGCCGGCAAAAGATCTGGGGTAAATTGAATCCGGCTAAAACTGGCTTCTATAGCCTGGGATAAGGAAGTTATAGCCAGGGTTTTGGCAAGGCCGGGAACACCTTCCAACAGAATATGGCCCTGGCCCAGCAGCCCGATCAATAACCTTTCAATCATATGCTTCTGGCCTACAATTACTTTATTCATCTCCATGGTCAGCAAATCCACAAAAGAGCTTTCCCGTTCAATTTTTTCATTTATTTGCTGAATATCCAATGTACGTTGTTCCTCTATCATTTTTTGTTATTTAAGCCGTGAATATAGGTTGGTTGACAATAACACGCAAATTGTTAAAATATTCGTTGCCCCGCTGTTAATAATTGGTTAAAAAAACCAGTGTTTTTCAGGCTTTTTAAGGTTTTGTTTGATTATTTTACTCGGTAAAATTCCTCTCATGTCCAGTCAAAAATATTCACGAATCATCTCCGGGGTTATGACCTGGGGGAAATGGGGCAGGGGGCTTGACCGGGGCCAGATGATCTCTCTTATCAACCATTGCCTGGAAATCGGGATCAATACATTCGACCATGCCGATATTTACGGAGCTTATAGCACAGAGGCCGACTTTGGCAATGCCTTCGCGGCAAGCGGTGTTCCGAGGGAGAACATCAAATTGATCTCCAAATGTGGTATTCAATATGTTTGTGAGAATAGATCGAATACCGTTAAACATTATGATTATTCCCGGGATTATATATTAAAATCTGTTGAGACGTCGCTTAAAAACTTAAAAACGGATCATTTGGATTTATTACTCCTGCACCGGCCATCACCCCTTATGAAACCCCACGAAATACTGGAGGCAGTGGCTAAACTCGGTCAGGAAGGCAAGATCATTGATTTTGGCGTTTCCAATTTCACCCCTTCACAAATAGAACTTCTCGGGAGTGAATTACCGCTCATGGTAAATCAGGTTGAATTTTCACTCACCCATTACCGTCCAATGCTCGATGGTACTTTAGACCAAATGATGGTGCGCAACATGACACCAATGGCCTGGTCACCCCTGGGAGACCTGTTCAGAAAGGAAAACGATCAAACTACCAGGATTCACCATGTGATGGAATTTATGATGGAGAAGTACGATGCGAATGAAGATCAGCTGGCCCTGGCCTGGATTCTCAAGCATCCCTCAGGTATTCATCCGGTTGTGGGAACCACGAACCCCGACCGGTTAAGCCGTGCACAGCGTGCGATGAGCATTGACCTTGAATTGGAAGACTGGTTCAATCTTTGGACTGCAAGCATGGGTAAAAAAGTACCTTAAACAAAAGACTTAAAATGACTAAAACAGCCTTGATAACCGGAGCTACAAGTGGAATTGGCCTTGCTACGGCATATGAATTGGCCAAACACGGAATGAAATTAATCCTTTGTGGAAGACGACAGGAAAGGCTCGATGCATTGAGTGAAGATCTGAGCTCGAGATCTGAAGTACATTGTCTGAACTTCGATGTCAGGGATAAGAACGCTGTTCGCGCCGCTATCAGAAGCTTACCTGCTGCCTTTAAAGAAATACACATCCTTATTAATAATGCCGGGAACGCTCACGGGCTTGATCCTGTCCAGGAAGGCAACCTGGATGATTGGGATAATATGATGGATATCAATGTAAAGGGATTGCTATACGTGAGCAGGGCAGTCATCCCACAAATGGTAGAGAGGCGTGAAGGCCATGTCATCAATATAGGTTCATCTGCGGGAAAAGAGGTCTATCCGAAAGGAAATGTTTATTGTGCCAGCAAACATGCCGTATTAGCCATTACCGAAGGAATGCGTATCGATCTCAATCCCTTTGATATCCGTGTTTCCGCCGTCAACCCCGGTCTTGTAGAAACGGAATTCTCAAGGGTCAGGTTTAAAGGGGATCCCATCGCGGACACCGTTTACAAGGGATATAAAGCCCTTCAGGCTGAGGATATCGCCGAGATCATTTATTTTGTCATCTCCCGGCCAGCCCATGTCAACATAGCGGATCTGCTTGTTTTTCCCACGGCCCAGGCTAACAGCGTTACTGTGAAAAAAGACCTTTAAATGATCAACAAACGCCTGCTTATAAAAAATCTACTCGCTCATAATGACGAGAACAGCTTTTATGACAAAAAGAGGAAGATCGATATCAGCCAGAAAGAAGGCAAGGCAAAATTCCTGAAACATATTTGCGCTTTGTCCAATAGCAATCCCTTTAATAATTCCTATATCGTAATCGGGGTTGAGGATGAAGACAATAAGATATTAGGGGTGGATTTTTTTGATGACAGTAAAATTCAGAACCTGATAAATGCATATCTGCAGAATCCCCCGATAGTCCAATATGAGAATATTCCGTTTCCGCATTTACCAGATGACAAAGTTGTTGGCCTGGTGACGATCAGGGCAAAATCAATTCCGGAAATTACGGCTCTAAGACGAAATATCTGGAAATATTATGGTGGCTCGGTCTTCTTAAGAGAGGGCAGTATGAGTGTTCCGAAAGCCTTTGGTATTGAGATCAAGGATGTTAACTCCAGGATAGTCAAATCGATAGAAAGCCATGCCAGGAATAATATAAAGCATACTCTTGATGGTGTGTTCGATTTTATGAATAAAAGGCAGGCTTTCAGCCCCAGGTATGAAATATTCAAGGAGTATTTCGTGGTATGCTGGGCCGGACAGAAAAAAGTAGTA
The DNA here is from genome assembly GCA_041618535.1 of Flavobacteriaceae bacterium. Taxonomy (GTDB): domain Bacteria; phylum Bacteroidota; class Bacteroidia; order Flavobacteriales; family Flavobacteriaceae; genus SHLJ01. The sequence continues at coordinate 1,768 of JBFKFP010000147.1, read as the reverse complement.
GGTGCTGAGGTATTTTATTCAAGAGTAGATATAGAATTGATCAATGAACAGGTACGGTTGTTTTACTCGGCGCTTGACGAGGTCTCCATAGAGTTTACAGAGGACAATTTTAAGATTGTAGAGTATGTAAACCTGGGGCTCCAGAACAGGGACAGATATTTCACTTTAGAAGAGACCACAATAAGTTTCGATCATAATGCCAATTACAATATCCACTCTACTCTTATATTCGATCCTCCGCAATATGATAAACCGATTCTCCATCATATCTTCAATACGAATAATGCCATCCTAAAAAAAATGAAGACGGGAATGGCATTGAGAGAAGCAGAGGAGCAGGATCTACAGAATCTTCCGGTCACGTACCTGATCTGCCATTTCAATGGTTTTGAGGAAGCGTTGAATAAATTACAGGAAGCCAAACCTCTTTTGAGGAAACACAATCACCAGGTTTGGACTTCCTATAAAGAAGCTGCCAGGATACTCAGGAAAGTGAAATACAACTAATAAAAAAGGCCCGCATCAAGCAGGCCTTTTTAAATTTATTTGTGTGAATTAGTCGCATTCAATTGCTAACATATAAGCTCCTTTAACATCAAGCGAGGCACAAATTTCTCCGCCGCCGTCAATCAGAAGTGCATACACATCAAATCCTGTTGTCACGCCAAACTCAACAATTGAAAGGTCGAGAGTGGCAGGATCATAAACCAGAGTATGGATGATATACTGTCCTAGACTTGTTACTGTAAATACAGGTTCTGAATTCACATCTTCGATAACAAGTTCTGGTCCTGCGGTCAAAACATAAATTACCTGGTATCCATCTGGCACAACAATATCGCCTTGCGGAAGGGCTTCGAAAGTAGCTGACCCATCTATAAAGCAATTAGTGGCCGGGTTACCGATAATAGTTCCCGCAAAAGCTGTACATTCTTCAGGACAATCCTCAACTTTAACCGGAGCACCAGTTACGTCAAGAGAAGCACAAATCTCTCCTCCTCCATCAATGAGAAGTCCGAATACATCTACTCCTGTCGTCACTCCAATTTCAACAATTGAAAGGTCAAGAGTTGCAGGATCGTAGACCAGGGTATGAATTGTGTAAAGTCCGGCAGAATCAACAACAAAGGACGGGTCTGAACTCACATCCTGAATTACTAAACCAGCTCCCGAAGTAAGCACGTAAAGTACCTCATAACCGTCTGGCACAACTGCATCTCCGCTTGGAGTAGCTGAAATTGTTGCCGTACCTTCTTCAAGACATAATGAACCAGCATCAGCAGTTAAGGTTCCTGCATCGGTTTCACAAACCTCAGGACAGTCACAAACCACCGCATGGGCTATGATATATATATCTCCTGATACATCGTCGAGGGTGTAGGAATCGCTTTCAGCACCATCTGGAAATTCATGAGAATTACCATATTGTCCCGGAGCCACTGTTGGTTTCCCAGTTGAAAGGGTAGGGAGTTCATCATTTCCAACATAAAGATGGGTCTCGAACAGGCATTTTCCTGGCTCTGTAGAATAATTGACAGTAACACTGCCTTCAGAATAACTTATTTCAACCGTTCCAACCAGTTCACCTTTTATCAACTTACATTGGCCTGCACCTGCATATAGGTCATAACTGCCGCTAAATCCATCACCAACAGGACCTATTCTCCAGCCCCATCGCTTGAATCCGAGGTCATTGAAACATGCATCTTCAGAGTAGGCGAAAGCTGTCTCACATTCATCTACACTTTTTTCTTTTTTGTTTACTTCC
>JBFKFP010000146.1:0-6898 GCA_041618535.1 Flavobacteriaceae bacterium | reverse complement strand
GTGATAAGGTTTCTGGCCTCCATAATGCTGACATCCAGGAATGCAAATCCGGGCAGAAGCATCAGGATTCCGAGCAGGATTAAAGACCAGTACGGATATTTTTTAAATGTCGCTATCATTTTGTTTGTGCAGCAGGATCAGGTTTCTGATATAAATGACCGAACCCAACAAATGTCCTATAAAGAGGACCGGGTCTAAACGATTGATGGCATAGATAAGAATAAGGAGGGATCCCACAAGGCTCAGGAGCCAGAATCCCATAGGCAGGGAAGATACTTTCTTGAATTCGGAGTAAATCCACTGGTAAACAAACCTAAGCGTAAATACCACCTGCGATATGATCCCAAGCCAGAGCAGCCAGGGTGGAATAGCCTCATTCCTGAATAATAAGTCCTTGTCAATTACATTGTTGTTAAAATAATAGATAACAATGGCGCTTGGAATCAGGTAGAGAATCAGCCTTATACTCCAATGAATCAGCATCCACTGTTTCTGCAGTTGCAAATTCCTTATATAGATGAAATAAGTAAGGGTCTGTCCCAGCATAATGGCGAAATCATTCCTCAGGTACCCGTAAATAAAGAGTAGAAAAGATGCTATAAGGCTAAGAACCCAAAACGTTGTGGGTGTGATAACCCGCTTTTGTTTTTCCGAAGTGATCCACTGAACAATAAGTCGTGATGAGAATAGGATTTGAGCCAGGAAACCAATGCTATATATGATCCAGTTGCTCATCAGCCTTTTTTAGCAACCCTGTAGTTGATATATTTTCTCTTCATCCAGAGATAAGCGAAGCAATCGCTGAGGGGGCCGAGAAGGCGGTTCCACAAGCCAAATTTGGCCTTTCCGGCCATACGTGGAAAATGCCTGACGGGAATTTGGATGATCTTGCCCTGCTGCAATAAGATCATGGCCGGCAAGAATCGGTGTAATCCGTTGAACATGGGGATACGCTTGGCATAATCCGATTTAATGATTTTTAACGGGCAGCCTGTATCATCCATACCATCGTGCGTGAATGCCCTCCGGATACCATTGGCGATTTTCGAGGACATGTTCTTCACAAAGGAATCTTTGCGGTCTGCACGAACCCCGGTTACCAGGTCGTATTCACCAACATAATCGATCAGCAGGTTAAAATCTTCAGGGTGTGTTTGCAGATCAGCGTCAATATATCCCACCCATTCGGTTTTGGTGTTGTCGAACCCCGCTTTAATGGCTGCGCTCAACCCGCAATTCTGCTCAAATTGTACAAAGAAGAAATCATTTTGACGATCGCAGATGGATTCGATGATAGACTGACTGTTGTCCTTTGACCCGTCATTTACGAAAAGCACGCATGCGGGAACCTTGCTTATTTGAATGAAAGCAGCTAATTCACGTTCAACTCGTTCGAGATTGTCCTCCTCGTTGTAGACCGGGATGACGATGGTAAGTTTATACTCCATTGGTTGGTATTCGGCACAAAAGTATTAATAAAATAGCACCCATTTACCGAAATCTTTCATTTCAAATGCTGTGTCTTCAAAAAGCTCTGCCATTTCAATTTTACCGCCCCTTCGTCTAACCAGTATATAGGAGGGGGATCTCATAAGGCTGTCAATTACATACTTTTTATCCCTATCCCTGATATCCACGGAACTTTTTTTCCAGTTCTGATCGGTCTGAAAACGAATATCGCGTTGAACGGTGTTGTGTCCGTTGTTAACCGTAATCACTTCTTTTCCGGTATAATATTGGGCCGAGGGCAGAAGGTAATTAAAGACAATGGGCTGTCGATCTCTTAGATCCTTATCGGCCCTGATATATTCAATTATAGGTTTCACCGAGTTGACCATTAGCTCATTATTCCTGAAAAATGAGGTGCTTGCCGCCACAAGGGTCAATCCGAATAACAAGGTGACCATTTCAACACGGATATTGCTCTGTTCCCTGCGGTACAACCACAGGTAAAACAATAGCAGGAATATTGAGATTCCGCTTATCATGAGATGATCCATGTCGATTCCGGAATCAAACCGGCTATAAACAGAAGCCCCGACCAGGATAACAAGGCCAAGGATCGCGATGAAGCTAACTGCATTATGCTCCCGATTAATACTCATTAAGTCCAAGCCACGCACCACCAGCAAAGCCATATAAAGTGAAATGGGCAACACATAAAGAATCAGCTTGGTGCTGAATGCACTGAAAACAATTAGGATCAGTATCGTATTCCAAATCAAGAGGCGGTCTAATTTCCGCTGAGAGGATTCTGTTGTTTTCCGATTGAAAAGCGCCTTCGACAAGGGCCAGATCCAGGGAAGGAACACAGCCGGCAGCAAGATCAAATAATACCAGATGGGTTTTGCCCTGTTGTATGAATTCGAATTGACCCTTTTGAAGATCTGCTCCTCAAGGAAATATTCGATAAGCCAGGGATAATGCCTTGTCAGGGAAAACGCCCAGATACCTGAGAGGAAAATAAACAGGATCCAGCCCGTCAGCATTCCGATACTGAAATTAAATTTGGTCTTAAAAATGATGCTGTACGATATCACGAACATGACAGGAAAGATCAGCCCGACAGGTCCCTTGATGTTAATTATAAGGCCAAGGCACAGGTAGAACAAGAGCAGCTGGATTGTTTTATGCTTCCCTTTTATGGCCGACAACCAGAAGTAAATGCTGGCTAAAATAGTTGAGTTCAGGTAGGCGTCTGTCGTCAGGTTCCTCACCGAAATCAACACCAAAGGGAATGAAAAATATACCAGCATAGCCAGTATGGCTTTTTTACGATCATTGAATAACAACCGCGCGATTTTGAATATGAGAAGCAGTTGGATGATCAATGCAAGTTGCAAAAAGAAGCGTGCCCCGAATTCGTTTTTGCCAAACAGATGATATCCCAATGCTGTTATCTGGTAAGTGACCGGAGGTTTGTGAAAATGATATATCCCCATGAGCTGAGGTTTGCTGAAATCACCGGATTCCATCATCTCGGCACCGATCTGGGCATAACGGCTTTCGCTGGTTTCAGTCAGTCCCCAGCTTCCCAAACCAAAAAGGCAGCAGACAAATATAAAAACGAGCAGGACGAAAAGGCCAGGTCCTGACTTGAGCATGTTCTCCAGAAATGACCTCATGCTAACAGACTATTTCTTTTTAACATGCCGTAAAATTATACTTTTTGCAAGCTTTAAACCCAAGCTCCCCGTCAATTTATTAACACTTACTGCCATAATTTAGAATAAATGAATTTATTTTGCGGAAACTTTAGCAGATGAAGATTTTAGTTACGGGTGTTGCCGGATTTATTGGTTCTCACACTGCAGAGCGACTACTGGGATCGGGATATGAGGTCTACGGAATTGATAATTTCAGCCCCTACTATGATACCGACCTAAAGCGGTTGAATGCGAAAGCGGTGGAAAATGCCGGCGGAACTATTATCACTGCCGATTTGAGGGAGGCTGAGACATACGATAAATTACCGCTGGAGTTTGACTATATCATTCATTATGCTGCTCAGCCCGGGATTTCAGCGAGTTCAACTTTCGAGGATTATCTCTCAAATAATGTTGTTGCTACAAAGAAACTTATTGATTGGGCCCTCGATTTGAATGGGTTAAAGATGTTTGTTAATATCGGCACTTCTTCCATCTACGGACTGCAGGCTACATTCCCTGAGGATGCAGCGCCCAGGCCGGCCTCCTTTTACGGAGTTACCAAATTGGCTGCAGAGCAGCTGGTGCTTCAAAAGAGCCGGGAAAAACAGATGAAAGCCTGTTCGCTAAGGTTGTATTCAGTGATCGGACCAAGAGAACGGCCGGATAAAATGTACACTAAACTCATCAAGTGCGGATTGGAGGATACACCCTTCCCCCTCTATGATGGAAGTGAAAAGCATTTAAGAAGCTTCACTTATGTTGGTGATATCGTTGACGGGGTGGTTTCTGTTTTAGGGAAGGAAGATTTGGTTGACGGGGAAGTCATCAATCTCGGGACCGAGGTGGAACATACCACACGGGAGGGGATAAACGCTGTTCAGGAAGTATTAGGGAAGAAAATCGAATTACGGATTATTCCGAAACGTGCCGGAGACCAGCTGCGTACTAAGGCCAACATTGACAAGGCAAGACGGCTGTTAAACTACGATCCCCGGACCAGCCTGATAAACAGTGTTCGTTCACAGGTTAATTGGTACAAAGAAAATTTCTTAGAGGCTTAACAGGTATTCCGCCGCTGCAAAAGGAGTGGTTTTATTATTCTCGATCCTGTCTAATTCCTTTTCAAGGGCTTTTTTAATTTCGGGACGGTCGAAAAAACTGGATTTTATACGTTCTTCTATGGTTTGAATCAGCCAGAATTTATTCTGGTTCATCCTCTTCTCACCAAAATAGCCGTTATCCTTGGTCAGCAAGAAATAATCTTCAATCAATTGCCAAACCTCGGTCATTCCATTTCCGGTTATCGCACTGCATGTAGAAACCTTGGGTTTCCAGGAAGAGGCTTTGGGCGGATAGAGGTGAAGAGCATGCTCAAAAGAGGTCCTGGCCCTGTTTGCTCGTTCTATATTGTCACCATCAGCCTTATTGATTACGATGGCATCTGCCAGTTCAATGATCCCGCGTTTAATACCCTGTAACTCATCACCAGCGCCGGCCAGTTTGAGGAGGAGAAAGAAATCGACCATGCTGTGTACAGCAGTTTCGCTCTGTCCCACACCCACGGTTTCGATCATAATGATGTTGAAGCCAGCAGCTTCACAGAGGATGACGGTTTCTCGCGTTTTCCTGGCAACTCCGCCAAGGGTTTCCCCTGAAGCTGATGGTCTGATGAATGCATTTGGATTCTTTACCAATTCTTCCATCCGTGTTTTATCACCCAGAATGCTTCCCTTTGAAATAGAACTACTCGGATCAACAGCCAATACGGCCACTTTATGCCCCTTCTCGGTAAGCTTTTGACCAAGATGTTCTATAAATGTGCTCTTTCCTACACCCGGAACCCCGGTAATGCCGATCCTAACTGATTTATTCGAGAGAGGAAGACAGGCGTTTATGATATCATTTGCCTGTTCCTGATGCTCAGACTTTTTGCTTTCAACCAAAGTTATGGCGCGGCTAAGGCTGGTTATGTCCGATTTTTTTATCCCCTCTATGAGTTTATCGGTCAGCACCGATTTTTGACGTTTCTTTTTATAAGATGCAATAGCTTTTTTATCCGAAAAGTCCGAAGGCCGGACCCCGGCTTTTTCCTCAAGCGCTGATCGTTTCTTGGAAGCCTTTTTCAAACTATTTTAAGGGCACTGAGATTTTGGTCTGATCCCAGGCCATGGTTAAAGATAAGTTATCTGTGGAATTATCAAAAGCGATAGTGAATTGCTCCACGACCTTTTCAAGATTTTGAACCGGAACCTCAACCTGCAACATATCGAATTCTGGATCCCTCATCGGGGCCATGGTTTCATCTACGCCCCAGGGATATTGTTTTGAATTGAAAATTACCGTCCATTCGGTTTCGCCCGGAATGGTCCACAATGTATATAGTCCGGCTCTCAGTTTACTTCCGTTGATGTGAAGGTCCCGGTTAGTTTCAAAGGTAGTAGCCTCATTGGCTCCAGTTCGCCAAACGAGGTCGTAGGGAACCAATCCACCAAATATATGGCGCTCCCGCTTTGAAGGCCTGTTATAGAAAACTTCCAACTCAAGATCGTTTAATTTGAATTCAACAGTATCCTTCGGACTTAACCTTGTTTTCAGCAAGTCGGTTTTGAAATAGATGTATCCCATTATCCCGGCAGCGACAAGCACCAGGACTAAGATGATACGCTTTAGAAATAAGTTCATGGCGGTCATAAGAATTGACGCACAAAGTTATGAAATGAGGTGGTAGTTCAGTAACAAAACGCGAAATATCGGCTAATGTTTTGAAGCCAGGGATAAAAATTTCTATCTTTTTGCCACACTACTTTTTTTAATTCGTCTTTAAGCAAAGATCTAACCGAAACCGAGAGTGAATCTGTTGACAACGGGCATTATAGAACAATGCAAAAACAACGATAGAAAAGCTCAGATGCAGCTGTATAATTCGTACTGCGATGGGATGTATATCGTTGCCCAAAGGTTTGTCAAAGATTCCATGGAAGCTGAAGATATCGTGCAGGAATCGTTTATCTCTGCTTTTATGAAGCTTCATCAATTCAGTGGGGAAGTCACCTTCGGGGCATGGTTAAAACGAATCGTCATCAACAAATGTATCGACAGCCTGAAGTCCAGGAAGCAACAACTGACAGAACTGGATGAGGTGCACCTTAAGGTAGTTGAGAATGATGATGACGAATGGTTGGTAGAGGATGCGATCACTTTAGACGAGGTGAAAGAAATCATCAATCAACTGCCCGACAAGTATAAATACGTGCTTATGCTCTATCTGATGGAGGGCTATGACCACCAGGAGATATCGCAAATTCTGAAGATCACGGAGGTGGCTTCACGGACACAATTATCAAGGGGCAGGAAAATGTTAAAAGAACGATTAATTCAAGCAAGAAATGGCACAAGATCTTAGGAAACTCTTCGAAAATGAACAGAAAGTGTCTCAAAACACAATGTTGCCAGGCCATGAAAAACGCTTTATGGAAAGGTTAGATGACAACTTGCCGCAGAGGCGAGTTGGAGAATCATTTAGCTGGATCAGGATCGCGGCTGCCGTGGCATTAATGTTGGGGTTGAGCTACCTGGCCTTTGAATTCCTTGGGCCATCAACCGAGGGCCCGGCTCAGGAAATGACCAGGGCCAACTCCATCGAGGAGGTTTCTCCTGATTTGAAGAAAGTTGAAGATTATTATCTGGCAAACATCAACATGGAGTTGTCTAAGTTGAAATACACACCGGAGAATAAGGAGTTGTTCGAT
>JBFKFP010000145.1:0-7124 GCA_041618535.1 Flavobacteriaceae bacterium | reverse complement strand
GGTGCTGACTCAGAGAAAGGAGCTTTCTTAAGCCCGATTCTTCTGCGAGAGGATAACCCATTCGAGAATATGGTTGTTCACGAGCGTGAAGCTTTTGGGCCGGTAAGCACCCTCATGCCTTACAGATCCTTGGAAGACGCAGTTAAACTATCTCATATGGGTAAAGGTTCACTGGTATCTTCCATCGTTACTAACGACGATTCTGAAGCTAAAGAATTTGTGCTGAATGCAGCCAGTCATCACGGGCGTATCCTTGTTCTTAACAGGGAGAATGTAAAAGAAAGTACCGGCCATGGCTCGCCGCTTCCAACCCTGGTTCACGGTGGTCCGGGACGGGCCGGTGGTGGAGAGGAAATGGGAGGAATACGCGGCATTAAGCACTACATGCAAAGAACCGCAATTCAGGGAACACCTACTACATTGACCGAAATTACAGGAATATATCAACCAGGTGGCAGTTATAAGGAGGCCAAGCAACATCCCTTCAAATATCATTGGGAAGACATTGAAACAGGGATGTCGCTTAAAACTCATAAACGTACCATCACGGATACCGATATAATCAATTTTTCAAATCTGACCTGGGATCATTTTTATGCCCATACCGATATAACTGCCCTGGATGGCAGCATTTTTGAAAAACGCACTGCCCATGGCTATTTTATACTGGCGGCAGCGGCGGGATTATTTGTGTACCCGAATAAGGGGCCTGTTGCAGCCAACTACGGACTTGAAGATTGCCGGTTTTTAAGGCCGATCTATCATAACGACACGATCTGTGTTCGATTAACCTGCAAGCAGAAGATCGATCGGGACACACGAGGGGCAGAGTTACCTGCCGGAATAGTCAAATGGTATGCAGAAGTCTTCGATGCTGGTGAAGAATTGGTCGCAATAGCCACCGTTTTAACCCTGGTTCAGAAGAAGCAGACCACCTTTGTTGAAATGACAGACGAGGTTATCGGGGATTGCCTGGCCAAACTTCAGAAGGAAACCAGGCCCTTATGGGGGAGTATGACTCCGCAGATGATGATCGAGCACCTGGAATTTACCTACAGGGTAGCTTCAGGTGAGATTCAGGACTTTAAAATCAGCACGCCCGAGGATATCCTCGAAAAGGTTCATGCAACCCTTTACAATTATAAAAAAATGCCCAGGGATTATGACTTTCCCCTGATGGAAAAGGCCGGTTCGGGAAAATTAAAACATAAAGATCTTGAAACTGCAAAAAGTAAAATGATTGAGGCCAGGGCCGCTTATCTGGACTATTTTAAGGATAATCCAGATGCGAAAACCAAAAATGTTGTTTTTGGAGAGCTAAACGGGTTTGAATGGTATTTGCTGGAAAGAAAACATTTAAACCATCATTTTGAACAATTTGGATTGATATAATATGGACCCATACGTTAAACAACATATTGAAGATCATATAGGGATAATAGAGTTCTTCCATCCCGCTCACAATTCATTACCGGGAGGTCTGCTTGCTGAACTTACACAAAAAATCACCGAGGCAGGGGAGAATGATGAGATCAAGGTTATCATTATTAAAAGCGGGGGTGACAGGACGTTTTGTGCTGGTGCCAGTTTCAATGAACTGGTTGCTATAGATGACCATGAAAGCGGGAAAGCCTTTTTTTTAGGTTTTGCAAATGTAATTAATGCCATGCGCAAATGCCCAAAGTTCATAATCGGGCGTGTTCAGGGCAAGGCTGTAGGCGGAGGTGTAGGGCTTGCAGCAGCCACCGATTATTGTATGGCAACCAAATTCAGCGCTATCAAGTTAAGTGAGCTTCATGTGGGGATAGGTCCATTTGTGGTAGGGCCTGCAGTAGAGCGAAAGATCGGGATTAGTGCTATGTCCCAGATAGCCATAGATGCGAATTCGTTCTACCCGGCGGAATGGGCTCTCAGGAAAGGTTTATTCACAACATTATTTGAGTCTTCGGAAGAATTGGACGAGGCCGTAATGAATTTTGCAGCCCAGCTTTGCAAGTACAATGCCGAAGCCATGAAAGAATTGAAATCCATTTTCTGGTCTGGTACGGAAAACTGGGACGAATTGCTAAAAGAGCGTGCCGCGATTAGCGGGAGGCTGGTATTGAGTGATTTTACAAAGGAAACCTTAAAACGATTCAAATCATGATCTACGAGTTTAAAGGCTTTATTCCGGTTGTCCACGAAAGCAGCTTTGTTCATCCCCAGGCAGCTGTTACCGGAAATGTGATAATAGGGGCTAATTGTTATATAGGCCCTTTTGCGGCCATCCGTGGTGACTGGGGACAGATAATATTGGAAGATGGTGTGAACGTACAGGAAAATTGCACTGTTCATATGTTCCCGGGTAAGTCTATTACCCTGAAAGAGGGAGCACATATAGGTCATGGTGCAATTGTTCATGGAGCTAATATTGGCAGGAACAGCCTGATCGGGATGAATTCTGTTATAATGGACGATGCTGACGTAGGGGATGAATCTATCGTCGGGGCAATGGCATTTGTCAAGGAAAGGCAGCAAATCCCAATGAGGTGCATTGCTGTTGGAAACCCGGCAAAGGTCATTAAGAAGGTTACTGACGAGATGTTGGAATGGAAAACCATGGGTACAAGGCTTTACCAAGAATTGCCCGGGGAGTGCCATGATACCCTTAAAATTGTTGAACCGTTGAGGGAAGTCCCGGAAAACAGGGAAATCCAGGAAGGCTACTATGAATCATTAAAACGATTCATGAAAATTTGATAATAAAGACTAACAAACATTAGTTAATCGGATGTCGAAGTTTGAATTTAAAATGCCGAAGTTGGGTGAAAGTATCACTGAAGCTGCTATAATTACCTGGTTTAAAAACGTAGGTGATGAGGTAGAAAAGGACGAGATGCTTTTGGAGGTGGCCACCGATAAAGTGGACTCCGAGGTGCCTTCCACTGTTACCGGAACTGTTTCAGAGATTTTATTTGAACCTAACGAGGTGATAAAGATCGGCGAGGTTATTGCTATCATAGAAACCAATGGCGAAATTCAAGAAGAGACCAGTAAGAAAATAAAAAAAGTTCCGCAAAAGGAAAGTTTTAAGTCGGAATCGAAAAAATCAAAACCTGAGGCCAAACGCATAAAGACTGACCTTAGCCATAAGAACAATACATTCTTTTCTCCTCTTATTATCAATATTGCGAAAGAACAGCATATCAGTTTTGAGGAATTGGCCAGAATACCGGCCAGTGGGAAAGATGGACGATTAAGGAAAAGCGATCTCTTTCGCTACATAAAAGATGGTCGTCCGTATAAATTCAGCCGCGAGACCCAGGATGAACAGGTTTTCAGATTACCCAAGATCGATCTTGACAAGGGTACCGGGCGTCGTGTTGAAATGGACCGTATGCGTAAGCTTATCGCAAACCATATGGTTTACTCGAAGCATACGTCACCACATGTAACCGCCTACATAGAGGCCGATCTTACCGATTTGGTTGAATGGCGGAATAAACATAAGGAATCATTCCAAAAAAAGTATGGTGAGAAACTGACCTTTACACCATTGTTTATTGAAATTGTTGCGAAGGCTTTGACCGAATTTGAAATGATCAATGTTTCAGTGGATGGGGATCATATAATTATAAAGGAGGAAATTAATGTTGGTATGGCAACGGCCCTGCCCAACGGTAACCTTATCGTTCCTGTTGTAAAAAGGGCTGATACTAAATCTCTCCCTGTATTGGCCAGGGAAGTCAATGCACTTGGCTCCAAAGCCCGAAACGGTGAACTGTCTGGCGATGATATTAAAGGAAGCACCTTTACCATAAGCAATGTCGGCACCTTCGGAAGTTTGATGGGTACGCCAATCATCAACCAGCCGGAAGTAGCCATCCTGGCCCTCGGGATCATAAAAAAACGGCCCGAGGTCATTGAATCGGAAAAAGGAGATGAAATCGCGATCAGACAGATGATGTTCCTTTCCCTGTCATTTGATCACAGGGTTGTTGACGGCTATTTGGGTGGTTCGTTCCTAAGACGAATCGCAGAATTATTAGAAAATTTTAATAAAAAACGTTCCATATCATGATACATAATATACAGACAAACCTAGTAAAGGAGTCAAGGGTTAAAAAGGTTGATTTCAACGATATCCCTTTAGGCAAGAATTTTACAGATCACATGTTTATTTGCGATTTTGAGGATGGTCGATGGGTGAATGCACGTATTGTTCCTATGGAGATGGTGCCCACACATCCGGCAGCGATGGCCCTGCACTACGGGCAGGCCATCTTTGAGGGCATGAAGGCCACCCTGGATCCTGAAGGAACACCAATGTTATTCCGCCCGGAAAAAAATGCACAGCGTTTAAACCTGAGTGCAGACAGGATGGGTATGCCAAAGCTTCCGGAAGATTTATTTGTTGAAGCACTTAAGCAATTTGTTCTCGTGGAAAAGGCCTGGATCCCGCCTATGGAAGGTAGTGCCCTTTATCTCAGGCCATTTATGTATGCTGATGAACCTTTTATAGGTATGAGAGCGGCCACTTCCTATCGTTTCATGATCATAGGGTCGCCTTCAGGCCCCATGTTCAGAAGACCGATCAAATTATATGCAGAAACCAAATATATCCGTGCTGCTGAAGGCGGGACGGGAGAGGCCAAGGCCGCCGGAAATTATGCTGCTGCCATTCGCCCTACCGAGATAGCCAAGCAAAAAGGGTATGACCAGGTTCTATGGCTTGATGCCCATGAATTCAAGTATATCCAGGAGGTGGGTACCATGAATATCTTCTTTAAAATAGATGGGACAATTTATACACCAAGCCTTGACGGATCAATTTTGAGCGGCATTACCAGGATTAGCGTGATCGATATTCTGAGGCATAAAGGCTTTACGGTGGTTGAACGCCAGATCAGTATAGATGAGATCCTGGCTGCATCCGAGAGCGGAAAGCTGGAAGAAGGATTTGGAACAGGAACGGCTGTAGGCATTGCCCTGCTGGATGAAATAGGCTATAAGGACAAAACCATAAGATTTCCCGGATCCAGCCCTGTGGGAGAAGGGGTGCTTGAAGATATAGAGGCCATCAAAAGCGGTAGAAAAGAGGATGTACTGAACTGGATGGTAAAAGTAGAGAACGAACTTGCTTGATGGATAAACAAGTTTTAAAACAGGCTTTCGAATTAATCTGCCAGGCGAAATCGATAACAGAGCTCTGTGAGAGGGAGTTTAAGCTGGTATCGAAGTATGTTCATGCCACATCCCGCGGTCATGAGGCTATTCAAATAGCCCTTGGTCTCCAATTGTTGCCACAGGATTATGTTTTTCCATATTATCGCGATGATGCCATGTTGCTTGCTATAGGGATGAAGCCTTATGACTTGATGCTGCAGCTACTGGCTAAGCGGGACGATCCATTTTCGGGTGGGAGAACTTATTATTCACATCCCAGCCTCAGAGAGGAAGATAAACCAAAGATTCCTCATCAGTCCTCAGCAACCGGCATGCAAACCATTCCTGCCACAGGAGTGGCACTTGGTATGCGATACAGGGAGTTGCACAGTATGGAGGATAAATCCTTAAAAGACAAACCCTTAACCGTATGTAGTTTAGGGGATGCAGCTGTAACTGAAGGCGAGATAGCTGAAGCTTTCCAGATGGCAGCATTAAAGCAGCTGCCAATTTTATACCTGGTTCAGGATAATGGTTGGGATATTTCTGCCAAGGAAGCTGAAACCCGCTCAAATTCCGCAAAAGAATACGCCGATGGATTTCATGGTCTTGAGGCGATCTCAATTGATGGCTCCGATTTTATTGAGTCCTACAATGCTATTACAAGAGCGTTTAAAATAATAAGGAGTGAAAGACGTCCCTTACTGATCCATGCTAAAGTTCCATTGCTGAATCATCACACTTCGGGAGTGAGGATGGAATGGTATAGGGATGACCTTGAGGAAGCCCAGGCCAGGGATCCCTATCCCATCATGAGGCAGCAGATGATAGAATCAGGTTATCCTGAAGAGGAAATCATCGGGATTGAAAAGTCTATGGAGAATTTGGTCGATGCAGATTTTAAACGGGCTAAAGCTGCGGAAGATCCAAGGCCGGATGATTTGTTTACTCACGACTTTGCTCCTTGCCCAGTTTATGAAGAATCCGGCGACAGATCACCCAAAGATGGTGAAAAGGTTTTAATGGTGGATTGCGCATTGCATGCAATTGAAGAGCTTATGCGGGAACATAAGGAATGTTTGATGTATGGCCAGGATGTGGGTGGACGATTAGGGGGTGTGTTCAGGGAGGCTGCTACTTTGGCTCAAAAATTTGGAGATGAACGGGTATTTAATACCCCTATTCAGGAGGCCTTCATCGTTGGTTCCACGGTTGGGATGAGTGCAGTGGGCCTTAAGCCAATTGTAGAGGTTCAGTTTGCCGATTATATCTGGCCGGGATTGAACCAACTTTTTACCGAGGTTAGCCGGAGCTGCTACCTATCCGAGGGAAAATGGCCTGTAAGTATGATCCTCCGTGTCCCGATTGGAGCATATGGTAGCGGAGGCCCTTACCATTCTTCCTCAGTTGAAAGCGTTGTGACCAATATCAAGGGTTTGAAGATCGCTTATCCAAGTAATGGGGCAGATTTGAAAGGTTTGATGAAAGCGGCCTACCTCGATCCAAATCCATGTGTAATCTTAGAGCATAAGGGGCTATACTGGAGTAAGGTTCCGGGTACGCACGGTGCTACTTCCATTGAACCTGCTGATGATTATATTCTGCCTTTTGGAAAGGCCTGGGTTCTCCAGGAAATATGGCCGCAGGAAGAAGAAGAAACACTCTCGGTCATCACCTATGGGATGGGTGTGCATTGGGCTATGAATGCCTCGGAAGAACTCAATATGCAGGATCGGATTGAAGTCATCGATCTCAGAACTCTCTATCCGTTAGATGAAAAAACGATCTTCAATTCTGTCAGGAAAACCGGGAAGTGCCTTGTAGTGACCGAGGAACCGACAAATAATTCATTCGCAAGGGCTCTTGCCGGGCGTATTCAGGAGGAGTGTTTTGAAAGTCTCGATGCCCCGGTCATGGTTATTGGTAGTGAGAACATGCCAGCTATTCCTTTAAATTCAATTCTTGAGGAAACTATGATC
>JBFKFP010000144.1:0-7203 GCA_041618535.1 Flavobacteriaceae bacterium | reverse complement strand
GAGACCATCAAAATAGGCCGTCAGGTTTTATACCTCGTTCCGGAGATCGCACTTACGACACAATTGGTAGGGCGCATGGAAAAATTATTCGGCAATGAACTGGTGGTCTATCATTCAAGGTATTCGTTAAACGAAAGGCTTGAGGTGTGGAATAATGTGCTCAACTCCACATCGAGGGCCAGGATAGTCCTGGGAGCACGGTCGGCCGTGTTCTTACCGTTTGATGACCTGGGACTGGTGATCGTTGATGAGGAACATGAACCGTCTTACAAGCAGTTTGATCCGGCTCCAAGATATCATGCCCGGGATACGGCCGTCGTATTGTCCAATTTATTTGAAGCAGATACCATTTTGGGATCGGCTACGCCAAGCCTTGAGTCCTATTACAACGCCGGATCGGAGGGAAAATACGGTTTGGTCGAGCTAAAAACCCGTTACAACAAGGTATTGATGCCGGAGATCGAACTGGTTGATCTGAAGGATAAGTACAGGAGAAAGCGAATGAAGGGCCGCTTCAGTGACAGGCTAATGGAGGAGATAGCGGATACCCTGGACCAAAAAAACCAGGTTATCCTTTTTCAGAACAGGCGAGGCTTCTCACCCTTGGTGGAATGCCTGACCTGCGGTCATTCGCCACAATGCCCGAATTGCGATGTTTCCCTGACATATCATCAATTCAAAGATCAGCTAAGGTGTCATTATTGCGGGTATCACATCCCGATGATAAAATTATGCCTGGCCTGCCAGAGTCCGGAACTGGATTCTAAAGGTTTCGGTACCGAGCAGATCGAGGAGGAAGTAAAAACTCTTTTCCCTGATGCGAGAGTGGCTCGTATGGACCTGGACACTACAAGGGGTAAATATAGTTATGACAGGATTATTGAACGCTTGGAGAACAGGGATATCGACATACTTGTAGGAACTCAAATGCTGACCAAAGGACTTGATTTCAGACAGGTTAGGCTGGTTGGAATCATGAACGCAGACGCCTTGTTGAATTTCCCGGATTTCAGGGCGCATGAACGAAGTTTTCAGCTGATGCAGCAAGTTGCTGGTCGGTCGGGCAGGACCGATGTCAGGGGGAAGGTGATAATTCAGACCTACAATCCCTATCATAGAATTGTTCAGCAGGTCTCTGCTTACGATTACACAGGCATGTATGAGGAACAGCTTGAGGATCGGAGACAGTACAAGTACCCGCCATTTTATCGCTTAATCAGGATAACCTTAAAGCATAAAGATTTCAATAAGGTGAATAAGGGCAGTGCCTGGCTTACTATGGCACTTCAGAAATATTTACCAAATGAGGTGCTCGGCCCTGAATTTCCCCCGGTGGCCCGCATCAGAAGGCAATACATAAAGAACATTTTGGTAAAAATAGGCCCTGACCAATCTTTGACCCAAACAAAAGAAGCTATCCTTAAATTAAGGAATAGCTTCTATAGTATAAAAGATTATAGACCTGTCAGGATAATATTAAATGTCGATTACTACTGAGTTTAAATGTTGTTCAAGGCATCTACCAGTTGAGTCTTTTTATTTCGGCTCAACGGAATTTCGAATGATCCCACTTCTACATTTTTACTGTTAAATCGATCTATTTTATCAAGATTGACAATGTAAGACTTGTGTATTCTCAGGAATTTACCATCGGGTAATTCAGCTTCAAAAGCTTTCATAGTTGACAATACAACAAGGCTGTTCTCTTCCGTAACCACTTTCACGTAGTCACCAAGGGCTTCGATCCACTTGATATCCTTAATATAAACCTTACGTTTCTTAAGGTTGCTTTTAACGAAGATATGTTCTCCGTCGATCTCGTTGAAATCCAGTTTGAGTTTGTGCTGCTCTATCGCCTTATCAACGGCGGTATTAAAGCGCTCTCTGGTGATTGGTTTCTGGAGGTAATCTGTAGCGTCATAGTTAAAGGCCTTGAACGCGTACTCTGTTTTACCTGTAACAAAAATGATCTGAGGCTTGTTATTAAGGACGTCTAATAATTCAAACCCGTTAAGAACTGGCATTTCGATGTCCAGGAAGATCAGGTCTACTTTATGTGTATTGAGTCCGTTTTTGGTTTCGAGGGCACTGCTGTATTCTGCAATCAAATTGAGATTGGGATGATTCTCAATCAATTTGACTATAGATAAGCGTTGGATTGCGGAATCATCTACAACAACACAATTTAAAGTCATAACATTCAATATTTTAGGTTAAGATATCGACAATAGTACAAAAAATTCGGTTAAAAACCAAAAATCATCGACAAAGTGTAACATTTAACAAAATCTTAACAAAATCTTTATACCATAAAAATTAGATCAAAAATGTTGCCAAAGCACTTTAGAATGGTTATTTTTGCAGCCGTGTTTTTTAACAATTATAAAAATTTTATTTAATTCATTATGAATAATTACGAAAATGTTTTAATTTTAAATCCCGTTTTATCTGAAGAACAGATAAAGGAAACAGTAAAGAAGTATGAGGGTTTTCTCGTCTCTAAAGGCGCGAAGATGATCTCGAAAGAAGATTGGGGCTTGAGAAAGCTCGCATATCCGATCCAGAACAAAAAGAGTGGTTTCTATCACCTTTTTGAATTTACCGTTGAAGGTGATGTAATCAATCAACTCGAAGTTGAGTTCAGACGTGATGAGCGCTTTATGCGTTATCTCACAGTTAAATTAGACAAGCACGCAGTTGCCTGGGCTGAGAAACGAAGAAAACGAAACAAAGAAAAGGCTTAATCATGGCGAGTATTGAACAACAAGCAAAAGGAAAAAAAGACGGAGAGATCAGGTATCTTACCCCGCTTAATATTGAAACTACAAAGGCTAAGAAATATTGTAGATTTAAGAAATCAGGAATCAAATATATCGATTATAAAGATCCCGATTTTCTATTGAAATTTGTGAATGAGCAAGGCAAGATCTTGCCAAGGCGTTTAACCGGAACATCTTTGAAATATCAGAGAAAAGTGTCGGTGGCTATCAAACGTGCAAGACACCTGGCCTTGATGCCATATGTATCCGACTTATTAAAGTAATACCAGCATAACTATGGAATTAATATTGAAAAAAGACGTCGAAGGACTCGGATTCAAGGATGACATTGTAACAGTTAAAAATGGTTATGGTAGGAATTACTTGATTCCGCAGGGCGTTGCCAAGCTGGCCACCCCGTCGGCAAAGAAAGTGTTAGCTGAAAACATTCGTCAGCGTGCATTCAAGGAAAAGAAATTAATCGAAGACGCGAACACCACGGCCGAGGCTTTAAAAGCTCTCGAGATCAAAATTCCCGCAAAGGTAGGTTCCGGAGAAAAACTTTTCGGATCTGTTAATAATATAAATCTTGCGGAAGCCCTGGAAAAAGAAGGGTTTGAGATCGATAAGAAATATATCAGCGTAGTTGGCGGAAACGTTAAACGAATAGGCAGGTATAGTGCAGTTATCCGTCTTCACAGAGAGGTTACAGCTGATGTGGAGTTTGAGGTAATTCCACAGGCCCAGTAAAGAAAAGGCCAACTGTTGATAAGAAATGATAAACCGCCCTTTGGGCGGTTTTTTTTTATCGTAATTTTAGGTTCAATTAATCAACTTTTAAATCGACCTAGATATGCGAAAAATTACATTTCTGGTATTCGTTCTGCTGGGAGTTTGGTCAGGATATGGCCAGGTCACAACTTCTAATATTACTGGATTGGTACTGGATGAAAACGGAGAACCCCTTCCTTCTGCCAATGTTGTAGCTGTACATGAACCTACAGGAACTAAATACGGTGCTGCCACCAATTTCGATGGCCGGTATAACATGGCCAACATGCGTGTTGGTGGACCATATACGGTTACCCTATCGTTCATCGGGTTTAAGGAGCAGCAATTCACAGGTGTTTATCTGACACTCGGAAAAACTGAAAATTTAGATGCTAATCTCATCCCGGATGCTCAGCAACTGGAAGCCGTTACAATTACCTATTCGGCAGGTGGAACTTTTGGTGACGACAGGACCGGGGCCCTGACCAGTGTCCGATCGCAGGATCTCCGGCGATTGCCTACCATTACGCGTTCTGCATCAGATTTCACAAGGCTGGAGCCTACGGCTTCGAACGGTTCCTTCGGCGGACGTAATGATCAGTTCAACAATTTCTCACTCGACGGTGCCATCTTCAACAATCCCTTCGGATTGGATGCAGCCACACCAGGGGGGCAAACAGAAGCGCAGCCTATTTCCATAGATGCAATAGACCAGATCACGGTTGCTACCGCTCCTTATGATGTAACCCAGGCCGGATTCACAGGTGCTTCGGTCAATGCGGTTACCAAAAGCGGGACTAACCAGTTTCATGGCACCGCTTATGGCTTCTACAGGAATGAGAATTTTACCGGCGGGAAAGTCAGAGGAGAAGATGTTGTAAAACCGAAGCTTGAACAAAATCAATATGGTGTTAGCCTTGGCGGCCCGATCGTTAAGAACAAATTGTTCTTTTTTGCCAACTTTGAAAAGGATGAAAGGAACGACCTGGGAACCAATGGCTGGATTCCGAATACAGGAAGCGGTGCCATCAATGAATCCAGGGTGCTGGAATCAGACCTTATAATCGTCCGGGATGCTCTGCGAGCCTTAGATATAGGCCAGGGTAATTTCTATAATCCCGGCCGCTATGAAGGATTTACCTACGCGGCTAATTCAACCAAGGGAATTTTCAAGCTGGACTGGAACGTGAACGACAAGAACAGGGTGGCTTTTATCTATAACTTCCTGAGTGCATCAAAAGAAAAGCCCGCGCACCCTACTGCACTCGGATTCCGTGGGCCAAACGCTACTACCCTTCAATTCGAGAACGCCGGTTATGAGATCAATAACAACATAAGTTCATTCCAGGTTGAATTGAACTCTACTATTTCTGATAATGTGGCGAACAAGCTGCAATTCGGTTATACGTTCTTCGACGATTTCCGGAACCCCTTATCAACACCGGCTCCAACGGTGACGATCACCCAGGACGGTTCAAATTATATCATTGCCGGTCATGAACCATTTTCCATCAACAACAGATTGGAGCAGAAAGTCTGGCAATTGACCAATAACATGAATTATTTTTCTGGGGACCATACCTTTACAATAGGATTCTCCTATGAGAAATTCCTTTTCGATAATTCCTTCAATCTTGGAGTCTACGGAGCGCAGGGTGTATTCTTCCCAACTATCTCCATGGATGATTTCAGTGCTCTGGGGGCACAGGGTAGGATCGATTTTCTTCAACCATTGTTTGATTCGGCAGTTGCGGCGGATGCGTCTCTTAATGCTGCAGGCGAAGGAAATCCCGGTGGATGGGCCTTCTCTGAGACCAATGTGGGACAATTGTCATTCTATCTACAGGATGCCTGGAATGTGACAGATGATTTTAAATTAACCTATGGTGTCCGGTTCGATAAACCTCTTTACTTTAACTCTGCCGAAAAGGCCCAGGATGTGATCGATAACGCTTGCTGCGTGGTGCCGGATATTCCGTATGTGAATCCAAATACAGGAGAGACGGTGTTCATAAATAACACCAACCTGCCCACCAACGACTGGTTGATCTCACCCAGGGTGGGGTTCAATTGGGATGCGAAAGGGGATAATTCATTCCAGGTCCGGGGAGGATCAGGTTTATTTACAGGACGATTCCCGTTTGTATGGCTTGGGAACCAATTTGGTAATCCAAATGTTTTCTTCCTTCAGTATGTTGATCCTGATTATAAATTCCCTCAGGTTTGGAGGACTAACTTAGGTGCAGATTATCGTTTTGAGGACGGACTGACCGTAACTGCAGATGTGGCTTACACCAAGGATATCAATGGAGCCCATGTACAAAACTGGGGACTTCTGGATCCTTCCGGTACGCTTTCCGGAGTTGATAATCGCGAATATTACTTGCCGTCTGATATTATAAATAACGCCTATGTATTCACCAATTCGGATAAAGGAAGGATATGGAATGCTTCCTTAAGGCTGCAGAAAACCTTTGAGCGCGGGCTTTATGCAAGCCTGGCTTACAGCTATTTAAATTCCAAGGATGTGAACTCGATCGAAGCTGAGATCACCGGAGACGCCTTTGCTTTCAACCCGGTTGTTGGCAACGCCAATGACGATGTGCTCTCATATTCAAAATATGGCGACACCCATCGTATTATTGGAGTAGCAAGTAAGCGTTGGAGTTATGGAAATGACCGTTGGGCGACCACCATTTCTGCCTTTGCTGAATTCGGGCAGGGCGGACGTTTCAATTACACTTATGGAGGTGATATAAACGGCGACGGTTCCAGCCTGAATGATTTGTTATATGTCCCAACCTCTTCAGAGATAGGACAAATGCAATTTTCAGGTGCTGGTCAGGCCGAGGCCTTTGAATCATTTATCCAGCAAGACGATTACCTGAGTGAGAGACGTGGGCAGTATGTTGAGCGCTATGGTGCTCTTGCACCGTGGAGGAGCCGGGTTGACCTGAAGATTCTGCAAGACTATAATATAAAGGTGGGAGAGGACAAGTTCAATACCATCCAGCTCAGTATTGACGTGCTTAATGTTGGCAACCTTATCAACTCTGACTGGGGCGTGATCCAGCAACCAAACAATGTTCAGCCAATCGGTGTCTCTGTCGATCCGGACACCCTGGTGCCGACCTATACCTTTAATCCTGATCTGGATGAAACTTTTAACTATGACACAAGCTTGTTATCAAGGTGGCAGGCTCAGTTTGGGTTAAGGTATATTTTCTGATCATTTATTTATAATTTTGGGCCCTGTAGTACGTACTACAGGGCTTTTTTTATGAAATATAAACGACTTACAAAGGAACAGCTTGAGGAATTGCACCGGGAATTTATCAATTTCCTGGCTACCCAGTCTATCACAGCCGATGAATGGGATAAGATTAAAGAGGAAAACCCCAAAGCGGCAGAGGAAGAGCTGGATGTATTCAGTGACCTGGTATGGGAAGGAGTTTTACAGAATCTTAAATACCTCGAAAACATTTCTTCTCAGCATATGTACCTATTCGAATGTGGGCCATCACAAATGCGGCTAATCGGGTTAAAAGTCATTGATACATCTATCGATCTCACAACAAAAGAGGGGTACGAATGGCTGCGAGATAATCTTCTTGAGGAAAGTGTTGAATTATTTCATTCGGAAAAACCCTATTCAGACGATCCGCAAGGCGAT
>JBFKFP010000143.1:0-7210 GCA_041618535.1 Flavobacteriaceae bacterium | reverse complement strand
TGCTCTTCTTTCAACCATGAGGTCAGACTGATAATTGCGTTGAATGATCAGGATAAACAAGTTGGGTTCATAGAATATATACCATCTGAGAAAGCCTGGAGACCCCTGAGAGCGGGGAATTTCATTTTTATACAGTGTATTGCGGTATTTTCAAAGTCTGCAAGAAAACTGGGACTTGCAAGTATGTTAATCAATCAAGTTGAAAAGACTGCCAGGGCTCAGAATAAATCAGGTGTTTGTGTTATCTGCAGTGAGGGCGCATGGATGGCCAACAGCAGTTTGTTCAAGAAAAATGGTTTCTCTTCGATACAAAAAAAAGGGCGTTTTGATTTGCTGGTGAAGATCTATGACAATAATGCCATTAGGCCTGAATTCATCGATTGGGATCGGTCACTAAAGGAATATATGGGTTGGCATCTGGTTTATGCCAACCAGTGCCCCTGGCACATCAAATCAGTGGAAGCCATCAAGGATTCTGCATCAGAACATGGAATCTTGCTCAAAATTAAGCAGCTTAATACACCGGAAGATGCTCAAAACGGACCATCAGGTTACGGGACTTTCGGCATAATAAAAGATGGTGTCCTGCTTGCCGACCATTACATAAGCAGGACCAGATTTGAGAATATTCTAAAAAAATATGGTAGATGAAAGACTACAGTCCAACAATATATATTCGTAACCCCGATAACAGTCATCGTTTTGCCCTCGGGATTGAAGGGGATAAACCTTTGCTGGTTTTTGGTTTAAATCCCAGTACCGCAAGCGATACCTCCCCGGACAGAACGATGTCTAAAGTAATGAATCATGCCACTCTTCTTGGTTTCAACGGGTTCTTCATGTTGAATCTATATCCACAGCGCGCCACATACCCTGAAAACCTTGATAGGGAAATAGATCTTGAGTCATCGGATAAAAACACGGCAGTAATTCTTGAACTGGCAGAACGATTCAGACCGGAATTCATTCTTGCAGCCTGGGGTCAAACCATTTTAGTCAGGCCATATCTTATAAAATGTCTGCATGACATTTATTCAATACTGCCAAATCTTAAAAACAACTGGTATAGCCTGGGCTCCCTGACCAAGAATGGACATCCCAGACATCCCTCAAGGACAGCATACAGTTGCAAATTAAAACCTTTTGATATTGAGACATACCTTAGAAATCACAGTTGCATGAATAAATAAAGAGGCCCGTTAATAACAACAGGCCTCTCAGACAACTTAGAAATGGTTAACTACCAACTTACTTAACTTAAATTATCTTATTCCCCCTGACCAAGTGAAAATGCCCTTTTACCATCTATCTTATAAAGATTTTCGGTTTTGATCACGTCATGACCCGCGTTATTCAATTTGGAGAGCAATGCTATCACCTGTTCGTTTGTGATCGGTTCGTATAAAGGTTCTTTCCTGTCAATTTCAGCATCCATAGCAACAAAACGACACCTCCAATGGTCTGTGCAATACGTTGAATCGAGACCCTGGGGGTAAACCTTAACTCCCCTGTTGGTTATCATCTTCAATTTTAATTTATAGGCCTTGATCATTGAAAGTGCGTCTCCTAATATTTTTGGATCCGATCCCGGCCAGTCTATAAAGACATCAACACCCACTAATTCTTTATCTTTTTGAACTCGTTTATATTCGGGAATACGGATCTTACCTGATCCCTCGCTCAGTGAACTCACAGTTAATTTTTCCGGCTTTACCCCGAGACGTGAAATGATATCATCAGCAAATTCCCTGGTGCAAACCTTCTTTTTACTTATGCCTTCACGGTATATATCAGCGGTATGATAACCGAGTTCTATAGTGGTTAACCAGGCATTTTTAATACGGTCTGCGATATCAGTCTGTCCCAGATGGGCCAGCATCATTACCGCGGCATTGATAAGACCTGAAGGGTTGGCAATCTGCTGGCCTGCGATATCAGGAGCCGATCCGTGGATAGCCTCGAACATGGCCACCTCGGTGCCAATATTGGCTGACCCGGCCATACCTACAGAACCGCCGATCTCGGCCGCTATGTCAGAAATGATATCCCCGTATAGGTTGGATGTGACGATCACGTCGTATTGTTCAGGACTGGCAGCGAGACGGGCAGAACCAATATCGATGATCTGCACCTGGTTTTCAATATCGGGATATTCAGCAGCGATCTCATCGAATACCTTGTGAAACAGGCCGTCTGTCAGTTTCATTATATTGTCCTTCACCATACAGGTTACCTTTTTCCTGCCATAAGCCTTGGCATATTCGAAAGCATACCGAATGATACGCTCACAACCTGGCCTGCTTATCAATTTCAGACATTGAACCACATCCTGAGTCTGCTGATGCTCTATTCCTGCATACAGATCCTCCTCGTTTTCTCGAATGATCACGACGTCCATTTCAGGAAAATGGGTATGGACATATGGATCAAGAGCGACCACAGGTCGTACATTGGCAAACAATCCCAGGGATTTCCTGAGTGTGACATTAAGACTTTTGTATCCCTTCCCCTGTGGTGTTGTGATCGGGGCTTTCAGAATTACCTTGTTCCTTTTTATCGCATCCCAGGCTCCGGCATCAATACCGGAAGTATTTCCATTTAAATATACTTTTTCACCGATGTCGATGAACTCAGGCTCAATTTTGGCGCCGGCTGCTTTTAAGATGCGGAGCGTTTGTTCCATTATCTCGGGACCTATACCGTCGCCCATGGCAACTGCAACCTTAACGGTTTTCTGAGCCTCAACCTGGATGGGTTGTTTTAATGTTGAATCGTGGTACATATTTCTTTAAAGTTTTATTTTGTGCAAAGTTCTTAATTCATATTCATAAATTTTTATTTAATTATTTTATGATTTACATAAATATTATTTTATGTGTTTCATCATAATTCGTACCGTTTAAAATTTGTATTTTTAATTGATCAATCTCTAATATTTATCCAAATGCCTTTTTCCAAAAAGACAATAAAACTGTTTAATTGTGGTGTATTATCATTCCTGCTCTTAAGCATTTTACAGATACATTTTATACACGCTCAATCCGATCCTCGACTCGGCGGAATTGATGATGAATTGAATAAAATACTTGAGGTGATAAGAGCACCGGGCTTCGCAGTGGCGGTCGTAGAGAAGGATAAGGTTGTTTTTTCAAGCGGATATGGTTATCGGGACCTGGAGAATAAAATTCCGGTTGATAACAATACTTTGTTTGCGATCGGTTCCTGCTCTAAGGCCTTTACCTCTGCTGTTTTGGGTCAGCTTCAGCAAGAAGGCCAACTCAACCTGGAGGACAGCCCGATTAAGCATATCCCGGAATTGAGATTCTTTAATGATGACTTGAACAACCAGGTTATCATCAAAGACTTAATGGCTCACAGAACAGGTATTCCGAGGCATGATTTCTCCTGGTACCTATTTCCCACCTTTGACCGGGATAGTCTCTTGCAGCGAATTCAATACCAAGAACCTTTTACGGGGATACGGCAACAGTGGTATTACAATAACTTCATGTTTCTTGCTCAGGGTGTCATAGCAGAGCGGTTAACCGGGAAGAGTTGGGAAGAAAATGTTACAGAACGATTTTTGAAGCCGTTGGAAATGAACCGTTCAAATACAACAATAGATGAGCTGGAAAAAAGTTCGAATGCCGCAATTGGATATGAGCTTAAAAAAGACAGCACTTTGATGAAGATGGATTATTACCGCATTGCAGCTATGCGCCCTGCCGGTAGTATTAACAGCAGTGTTAGCGATATGAGTAAATGGCTGATAGCATGGATTAACAGCGGAAAATACAAGGATAAGCCCATCATTCCGGAGGCATACAGAACCGAGGCTATAAGTTCTCAAATGGTGGTTAATTCAGGCTTACCGCAAGACGACCTTCCCGATGCGCATTTTGGTAATTACGGCTACGGTTGGTTCCTCTCTTCATATAAAGGTCATTATCGTGTTGAACATGGAGGAAATATTGACGGCTTTTCAGCAAGTACCTCTTTTTTCCCAACCGACAGCATAGGGATCGTGGTGTTGACCAATCATAACGGTTCGGCAATCCCCGGAATTGTGAGAAATACGCTGGCCGACCGTATGTTGAAAACCGAAAGGACCGACTGGCTGCAGCGTTTTATTGATCGAGTGAATGAACGGCGTGAAGCTGAGAAGGAGGAGGAAAAGGAAAAAACCAGTTCAGCGGTTAAAAACACAAGACCTTCACATATACTGAATGAATTTGAAGGCACGTATTCCAACCCGGGATATGGCGATTTTGAGATACGGACTAAAAACGATTCATTATTTGCTCATTTCAAACTGTTAGATTTTTATCTCAAGCATGTTCACTATGATGTTTTCGAACCTTTCAGAGTAACTGAAACCGGAATTGACACTACTGATACCGGTCCGCTTCGCCTGAATTTCTTGACCAATGATCTCGGTGACATATCAAAGGTTAAAATGAAAGTGGAACCCATGCTTGATCCCATTGAATTCAAAAGAACGCCGCGAGTTATAGAAGTTGATAAAAAAGTGCTTGAGAGTTACGCCGGTGAATATGAGTTAAGCGGGTTGATCGTAAAAATCTATATCAAGAACGACGACACCCTATTTCTTTTTGTAGACGGTCAGCCTGAATATGAGTTATTGCCAACCGAACCGCGAAAGTTCTCATTTAAAACCCTGGATGGGTTCAAGGTTGAATTCATGAAAACTGACCAGGAAAAATCACAGGAGGTCCTCGTCATACAGCCCCAGGGTAATTTCAAAGCGAAAAGGATAAGCGACTAAAGAGAATTCTTTTGACGAAAAAGAAATATCACACTATGAATATATGGACAAGGCATTGATAAAAATGTGAAGTTTGTGCGATTATTTTTTTGCTCCATCATACTTTTTACGCCCAGGCTTATTCGTTGCTCAAATTGATTATGAAATTAAATTTAATTCTTTTGACCCTTATTTTAATGACAACAATAACTTCGCTTTCACAGAATAAGCGGGTAAGGGATTTCGGGATTGAAATTGGTGTTTTAAAGACCGGTCCGAACAACGCCATCACTGATGTTCCGGGTGTAAGCGTTGGACATACAACCCTGATCTCGGGTACGGATGTTCGCACAGGTGTGACGGCAATTCTCCCTCATTCTGAGAATATTTTCCAGAACAAAATTCCCGCAGCTATCCACATTGGCAATGGCTTTGGAAAACTTATGGGCTACAGCCAGGTGAGAGAGTTGGGTAATATTGAAACCCCGATAATTCTGACCAATACCTTAAGTGTGCCAACAGCCGCGAACGCACTCATCAGGTATACCCTTGATTTACCGGGTAATGAGAATGTCAGGTCGGTGAATGCTGTTGTTGGAGAAACCAATGATGGGTATCTGAACGATATCCGCGGAATGCACGTTTCTGAACCCCATGTTTTCGAAGCCATTAATTCGGCTAAAGGAGGCCCCGTCCTGGAAGGAAATGTCGGTGCCGGCACCGGAACCCGCTGCTTTGGTTATAAGGGGGGTATAGGAACCTCGTCCAGGATCACCCCTGAATCTCACGGGGCATACACTGTCGGCGTCTTAGTACAGTCTAATTTTGGAGGTGTGTTTGAGTTTAACGGCATTAAAGTAGCCAAGATCCTCGGTGATTTTCCTTCCAGTTTTAAGTATGATGTTGATGGATCCTGTATGATGGTGGTCCTGACAGATGCCCCCCTCGATGCCCGGAATCTTGAACGACTGGCTAAACGAGCCATGATGGGTCTCGCCAAAACAGGCGGGATAGCTTCTAATGGCAGTGGTGATTATGTGATTGCTGCCTCTGTGGCAAGCGAAAATTGGATTAAATATGAGGGTGAGGAACAGATCATAACGAGTACGTTTTTAAAAAACGAGGCCATGAGTCCGTTGTTCCTGGCCTGCATAGAAGCTACTGAAGAGGCAATACTGAATTCCCTTTTCGCAGCAGAATCCATGTCCGGATATAAGGAGCGGAAACTGGAAAGGCTGCCTGTTGAGAGAATAATGAAACTTGTAAAAGAGCAAAAGAAAAATTAATTATGAAAATTCTGGACGGTATTGTTATTGCCTGTGTGGGAATTGCTCTTTTTATTGGCGCTGCTTTTGTTTATCCGGGAAGCCCTGAAGAGTTAATTGTGTTCAGGGAGCAGGGAGCGGATTCCATGTTCAAACGATTACTGGCATTTTTACTCCCCGGATGGTTCATTTTGTTCGGTATTCGATTCTTTATTTTCCAGTTGCTGGTAAAATCTGATTCTCAACCAAAACTTTTAATTCTTGTTCTAAGCAGTTTGATCTACAGTCTTTTACCCTGCTTAATCGGATCCTATATATTCTATTACGTTTCCTGATTTTCTTTGCTTACTGGCATCTTTAAGGCATGAATCCCATATTTTAGTTTTAGAGTAAACAGGATTTATTAAATTTGAAATATAGATTCTAAAATGAAACAAGACCCGGAAAATTATTGGGAACAGATCGAACGGCTTGAACTGATGATCAAAGGCGCGGAATTAAAGGCCGGTATCATCTTCTCATTCCATAGTTTGGTCCTGGGTTTGTTTTTTGAACGTTTTGACAAGTTTAGTGAAGATCTTTTAAATTCCCCATCTTTTATTTTTTTCTTGATCGTTTGGCTGTTGGCGGTATTGATTTCCATTTATTTCGCCGTGAAATGCTTTATCCCGAAGATCGACCTCGATTACGAACGCAACGTGTTCTTTTTTGGGGATACGGTAAACCGCTTCGAAAACGTTCAGGAATACACTAAGAAATTGATTGAAGTCTGCGGTGATGAGAAGCAGTTATTCCAACAGCTTAGTGAGCAGATACATGTGGAGAGCAAGATCACTGATTTTAAATTCAAACAGGTAAAAAAGTCGATTACTTCATTAGCAATCAGCCTGGTGGCTATTGTACCGGTAATCATTTGCGGACTTCTGAATCTTTAGATCCGGCTTAATAATTAAACTTTAAGCCTTTCACCGCTTTTCGAGGTCTTCCTAAATTGATTCGACTCCGGAGTTTCAACGAAATACATTTTCATCAGGCCTTTATTCTTCACTTCTATTTCACCTCTTTGCTCAAAATAGAATTTGTCTTTAGCGAGTTTATAGGTGTGTTCGGAAACATTGATTCTCATGGGTTCTGAGTTCGTTTCCATTCGTGAGGCTATGTTCACGGTATCTCCCCATAT
>JBFKFP010000142.1:0-7369 GCA_041618535.1 Flavobacteriaceae bacterium | reverse complement strand
TCTTCATGTAGCGGATGTAGGCTGGAATACGTGGGAAGATTTACACATTATTGACAAGCCTGGCCTCAACGCCGGGTGGCCTCTTTTTGAAGGCTTAACCGCTTTGGTAAGTTATCAGAACACCAACACCACAAATGCCGATGAGAATAACGAGCTGTTCAAGGACAACTGTATTCAACCCGCCTCTTGGATAGATGACCCCAACCCGGTAATGAGAAGATTTAAGCACAACCGTCCTGAAGTAACCTGGAGGCACGGCGGACCAAGCCCGCCTTTTGATGCCAGGGTTCCTTCTTTTAACGGCGCAGTTCCGTTAGATTTCAAGATCGGTGAAGCTGGCTCACCAACCACAGGTGATATGTTTAATGGAAATGCCGCTGTTGCAGGAGTGTATCTTAAAAATGGTTCCCTTGGAAGCTTTTACGAGGACAAATATTTTTTTACCGACTATTCAAGAAATTTCATCGCAACCGGATCGTTGAACGATGGAAGTGAAAATTGGTTCAATGATATAACCCTTTTTGCTCCACACAGTTATCGGGCAGGTATTGTTCATATGGCTCAAAATCCCCTTGATGGGTTCCTGTATTATACAGAGATAGGGATTAGTGATATAAGAAGAATTACTTTTGTCCCGCCATACTGGACAGCCGAACCGGCAGATGCCATAGTTGAAGCTGATGGGACTCCGGACCCCGGAAACGCCTTTTCGGATTGGCTTGGAAGCTTTTCCGGCCAAGGTGCCTGTGGGACCCTTACGCTCACGAATGACAGTTCGGGACTCAGTGATGATTGCGGATCAACAGGTTTTGAGTCAGTGACATTTACCCTAACAGACGAATGCGGTAATGAAATAACCAAGACCGCGATATTTATTGTTGAAGACACTACAGCACCCGTGTTCAATGAAGCTTTACCACCAGACATCTCGGTTGGTTGCGATAGTATTCCATCCCCTGAAACTCTCACGGCATCTGATACTGCCGGAACTGCTACGGTAGCCTTTATTGAAAGTACGGCTCCGGGATCTTGTGAAGGGGAATATGTCATGACCCGTACATGGACTGCCACAGATGAATGTGGTAATGAAACAATTCACAATCAGGCTATCACCGTGACTGATACTTTGGCACCAGGTTTTAACGAAGCCCTTCCTGAAGATATGACCGTCAATTGTGATAATATTCCATCTCCTCAGAACCTGACAGCCTCGGATGACTGTGGTTTGGCTGAGGTAAGTTTTATTGAAAGCACTATTCCGGGAGGTTGTCCGGGTGAATCAACTATTTATCGAACCTGGACTGCAACCGATTCATGTGGGAATGAACGTTCGCATGTTCAGGTGATCACTGTTGTAGACAGCACTAATCCCACATGGGAAAATGCTCCTGTTAATGGAAGTGCGATGTGTGAGGAGGATTACGAAGCTGAATTTCAATCCTGGTTAAATAGCTTTTCAGGTTCAGATAATTGCGGGCTTCCTGCCGTTAGTCATAATAATTCAACGTCCATTTCCTGCGGTGAATCGCGTGAAGTTGAATTTACACTGACCGATGAGTGTGGTAATTCAACATCACTTTCTGCAACCTTCAGTACAGAGGATACCCTGTCTAACGGAGAGATTGAAAGGAAAGAGATTAATGTATTTCCAAATCCAGCCACGAACAGTTTCCAAATTGTAGGCCTGAGAAGCGATTCTGAGTTGTGTGTGTTTAATTTAGCCGGACAAATTCTTATGAAAACAAAGATCCGGGAGTATGAAAAGATTCTCGTGAATTGGCCTTCGGGTGTTTATCTTTTAAAGATTATTGATCAGAAAAATGTAATATTAAAGCGGTTGATGATCGAATAGAGACCAGTGTGTAACATTTTGATATTTCCGACGTCAAATAGTTGTCAATCAAAAAGAATAAAAATGAGAACAGACAGGCAACTTTTAGTTTTAACCCATTTGAGTCAGCTTATAACCCTCGTAATCGGGTTTGGCAGTTTGATCCTTCCACTGATCATCTGGTTCACAAACAAGGACCGTGTTTATCAGATGGATTCGCATGGCAAAACTATTTTGAACTTCCAGATCAGCTTATTGATATATATGTTGGTCTGTATTCCCCTGATCCTATTCTTTGGCCTGGGACTTGTGGGACTGTTAGTATTAGGAATTATAGCAATCATATTCCCTGTTATCAATGCCATCAGGGCTGGTAACGGTGAAGACCCGAAATATCCCCTATCACTTAGTTTTATTAGTTAGTTAGTTTATTTTAGTGAGGTGATAAATAAAACGCTCATGGATTTCCATGAGCGTTTTTACATATTTATTTCGGAATGATCAGTTATTGAGCATTACAGGCATGACCAGCATGGTGATGCTCTCACCCTCGTCCAGTCCATCTCCCGGTGTTAAGAGACCTGCCCTGTTAGGAAGGCTCATCTCTAACATGACATCGTCTGAGTTAAGGTTTCCAAGCATTTCAGAAAGAAATCTTGAATTAAACCCTATTTGCATATCATCACCCTGGTAGTCACAAGTAAGTCGTTCCTCGGCTTTATTGCTGTAATCGATATCCTCTGCTGATATGTTCAGCTCGGCTCCGGCAATCTTCAGTCTTACCTGATGGGTTGTCTTATTTGAAAAGATTGAGACCCTCTTAACAGAATTCAGGAATTGATTTCGATCGATGGTCAGTTTGTTCGGGTTGTCCTTTGGGATTACGGCTTCGTAATTAGGGTATTTCCCGTCTATCAATCTGCATACAAGTTCGATATTATCAAAAATAAATTTCGCGTTGGAGTCATTATAATCAATGATGACATCATCTTCATGGCCTCCCAGGATTCCCTTCAGAAGGTTTAACGGCTTTTTCGGCATGATGAATTCGGCAACTTCATTCGCCCTCGCATCCGTCCTGGTATACTTAACCAGCTTATGAGCATCAGTGGCCACAAAGGTCAGGTTTTCAGGGGAAAACTGAAAAAATACACCGCTCATCACCGGCCTCAGATCATCATTGCCTGCTGCAAAAATGGTTTTGCTTATGGCTGTGGCAAGCACATCGCCCATCACCGTTGTTGTGCTGGGGTTATCAAGTTCAACTGCTTTGGGGAACTCTTCACCACTCGCGTAAGCCACCGCGTATTTTCCGTAATTAGAACTGATCTCCACAGTGTTATTATCCTCCACAACGAAGGTAAGCGGTTGTTCGGGAAAGGTTTTCAAAGTATCCAGTAACAGCCGGGCCGGAATGGCAACGCTCCCTGAGGAATCACTTTCCACATCAAGGATGGCCGACATAGTAGTCTCCAGATCACTTGCAGAAACTGTAAGTTTAGACTGGTCTAATTCAAATAGAAAGTTATCTAGGATCGGGAGTGTATTAGAATTGTTGATAACACCCCCAAGCACTTGTAATTCCTTTAATAAATAACTACTGGATACGATAAATTTCATCTATTCGATTTTCGTTTTCTGAACTAATTAACACTTACAAATATATCCCAATACACTTGTATTTTAAAAGAAACTTATCAACATTCAAACCCTGTATTTTTTCTTTCTGAGGAGGTTGAATATCCAACCAAAAAATGCCAGGAACAGAAGTGGGACCAAGATGGTTATTACCTTCCAGAAGGTACCTTCCTCAATAATTTTTTGCTGATCCAGAAAGGCCAGTGAAACATTCTTGGTCCTAATGTTTATAAGTCCGGTATCGTCAAGGAGATAGTTTACCGCATTAAGCAGGAATTCCTTATTCCCGTAGAGCTGACCCGTCCACCGGTCAAACCCAAGCTCCAGGGGTCCTTCGCGGCCAACCTCGTTCTTAATGATGTCTCCATCAGATACAACTATCATGGCAGAGGGATACCCCCGGTCTAATATACCGCTTAAGTTTAGAGGTTTTACCCTGTTGTTGTAAACACTTGTAAATTCTCCCTCAATTAAAACAGCAACATTCTGCGGTCCGGCGTTGTAAGCGCTTGGATCAGGTTCCTTAGTAGCCATTTCTATATCGATCTCACGAGGCACACCGTCGGTCCTGCTCAGTATTGAAGACTGAAGTAATATTGTTTGTTTCAGATCATTTTTAAGAGTATCGATGGGGTTTGCGAAATCGAGTTTTACAAGGTTTATGTTCTTTGTTATGGGATGTTCAGATTCTGTGTTGATCAGGGGCGAATAGAACCATGGCAACTGCTTAAATCGTGCCTGGCTCCCTTCACCCGTCGCCAGGGTTATGGGGGCAGAATAAAGGTCATTAACCAGCTGAGGGTTGATCCTGATCCCATATTTAAAAAAATAGTCGGTCAGATTTAAGTCAATGGGGAATGCTACACTGCTCCCTTTTTTATTTAGCAGGCTATCAGTGTCCATCGCGACCGCATCGATAAGCCAAAGGCTTTTTCCTCCGTAAAGAGTATACTGATCCAGGACGAACTTTTCTTCCTCACTAAAGGCCGTTGTCGGTTTTGGACAAATAATCAGGTCGAATGTCTTCAGGCTGTCCAGGGTTTTTTGCGGACTTTCTGCCACACTGTCCAGTGTGAACGGGGCAATAAAATAATAATCCCGCAGTGTGGTCACAAAATCTGCGATATTCCTGTTCGCGAGTTGGCCATTACCTCTTAAAACCGCAATTTTCCTTCGCTTCGGATAAAGCAATTTACTGAACCCATCCGCAAAGGCATATTCCAGGTGCTGAACAGAATTGCTTACCAATTCGCTTTGATCTGACCCCAGTTTGTTTTTTATGAGAGGAATTTTAACCGTGAGTCCATTATAGCTGGCAAGGGCCCATGGAAATATCACGGCTTGACTGGTTCTACCGCTTTCCTGAACACTCATTTGCATAGGAGTAAGCCCTCGCTGGCTTAATTGTTGAATATTCAGGTCCCTGCTTTCCGGATCGGACAGCGGATCGATAAAGTTAAACTTGACCAGTTTATTTCGGGTCTGGAATTCATCAAGAATGATATTGGTCTCGCGCTGCAGTCTTTTGAATTCGGAAGGGAATTCACTTCCTTCAAGGAAAATGTCAACAATAAGCGGGCTGTTGATGTCTTCCAGGATCTCAATCATTGCTTCGTTCAGGGTATAACGTCCGTCTTCGGTAAGATCGAAGCGGTTGAATAATGAGCCGGAAATTAAATTGATTATCACGACAATTAACAGCACAAGACCGTTTCGTTTGAGAGCTTCTACTGCTTTGAACTCCGGCGAGATAATACTGCTTGTTGCCATTATAAAAATAACGATAAGGCTCATAAAATAAACCAGGTCGCGGCTATCCAGGACTCCTTGCCCGACACTTCTGTAATGATAGTCCATCCCCAACTGTTCGACGCCGAGTGAAGGGACAACAGTCGATAAGGCGTCGAAGCCAGAATAGAACAGAAAGCATAAGAATACTGCTGAAATGAATGCGACTATCTGGTTACTGCTGATGGCCGAGGCAAAAATTCCAATTGCGGAATAACTGGCTACCAGGAAAACAAGTCCGATATACGATCCAAAAGTACTCCCAAGATCGAGATTTCCCCTGGGATTCCCGAGTTCAATAAGGGCGTAGGCATATAGGAAAGTAGGAATGATCGCGAGTATGATAAGGACAAATACGCCCAGAAATTTACCGAGGACGATTTTCATCTTTGAGATAGGCCTGCTGAGCAACATTTCTAGTGTTCCCTGATTTTTCTCTTCGGAAAAGGTTCTCATACAGAGTGCCGGAACTAGGAAAAGGAAGATCCATGGTGCGAAGTCGAAAAAAGCGGTGAGGTCGGCAAACCCGTTATTGAATAAATTATAATCCGTTTTAAAAACAAAGAGGAATAGTCCATTTATCAGAAGGAATAGCCCTATAACGAGGTACCCGATAGAAGAGGAGAAAAAAGATTGTATTTCTTTTTTTAGCAGTGCGAACATGATCAGGGCAAACTTACGATTTTATCCACACTCCATGCCTCGGCATTTACAGCAAACATGGCCTTGGTCTTTGGCCATATCTCCCTAAAGAGATCAGACTTTCTGTAAGCCTCGAGGTATTCTCCGGAGCGCCACGAACTATAGGTGAAAAAGACCTGAGGATTTTCCTGATCTTGCAGAAGATCAAGTCCTTCGCAGCCGGGAAAATTACGGATCTGGTTTTTATATGTATTAAAGAGGTCGAGGAAATTCTCCACTTCCCCTGGCACAAAGGTCATCTTCACTATTCGCAATAACATCGGCCTATTCTTTTATGAAATTAACTGTTACTGTGTCTCTCAAATTTAGGCCCATTAACGTGGACGCGCTCCCGACGTTTTCCGGATTTCCCTTGTAAACGGCGATTTCCAGGAAATCGGATGAATTGAAGACCACCAGTCCCTTCCCCTCGTCATTTCTGCGCTCAGGCGGGATATCGAAATTGACTATATCGCTGTATTTATTGTATATGGATTTAAACTTGTAGGATCGGGCATAGACCTCATAGGCCCGGCCTTTCTGAACAGACTGAAAGAATTTTCGCTTGATATTCGTTACAACATTACCATAATTATCGATATAGATGACATTGCCGATGATCTGGTTCTTATCCTCATTCACAAAGGGTATGATGTTCTTGATGGGCTTTATATCTTCTATGGTCTTACCTACGACCTCAAGTTTGCCCCCTCGTGCCAAATGACAAGCAACTTTAACAAATATGTCAAGCACCGGGAAACTGGTCTCGTATTTGTCATGTATATTGATCTCTACTATTTTCTCGGGAACGATTTCAGAGCAGATCATGCTCATGATCCCATTATTTGCGCAAACGAAATAATGCTCGTCCAGTTTTAAAGCGATGTGCTTGTTTTCCTCATTCAATTCTGAATCTATCCCGATAAGGTGTATGGTACCTTTCGGAAAACTGCTGTATGCGTTAGAGATTATGTAGGCTGCTTCAGGGATATTGAAAGGCGAAACCGAATGTGAGATATCAACAATTTTCACATCTGGTAACTCGCTGTAAATTTCGCCCTTAATGGTGCCCGCATGATGGTCTTTTTCTCCGAAATCAGTCGTTAATGTGATGATTGCCATCGGCAAAAATGTTGATATTTTTTTAAGCCTTATGCTTTAAATTTGTTTACTTTTGAGAGTATCACAAATCTAATAAATCGAAACGATTTATATTATAAAAATTAGCGCTTTTGAATGAACTGATCGTCGAGCTGGAAGAGATTACTCCAAAAGATTTTTTTGGAACCCAGAATGCCAATATCCAGCTTTTAAAAACCTACTTCCCAAAATTGAAGATTGTAGCCAGGGGAAATAAGATTAAAGCCTATGGCGACGAGGAGATGTTGGAAGAATTTGACAGGCGGCTTATGATGTTGCTCAATCATTTCG
>JBFKFP010000141.1:0-7478 GCA_041618535.1 Flavobacteriaceae bacterium | reverse complement strand
CGATAGAATACCAAAAATTAATCGGAGTGCTCATTCCTACGGACTGTTTTGACCAAAACCAGCAATAAACGGGGTAGCTCCCATTGTGATTTTTAAAGGAATGACTCTATTCTCTCCAACGTGGTCTGAAAAACGGGATTCTATTTCTCGATCCTTCTGTAATTCTCCGCAAAGAAAGGATCTCCGTCATCGTCTAAAGTGATCTGGCTGAAGGTTTCCTCAGCAAGGATAAGTTTAAAGTCGAAGACATTTTGCTCCTCGTTGATGACTCGATTCATCGATTTTGAACCATATTCAAGGGTCTCGATCAGTGAAGTGTCGGTTGTGGTATAGGTGCCGTAACCGAACCAGTCGATGGTGTCATTGATATTAAAACGACTCCACATGATCTTGGATTCCGTATAGATCTTTACTTGCTTGTTGGTTTGACTGGCTTTCAGCGTATCGGAAACATTTCCATCCTGATCATAATTATAGAATGAGACCAATTCCCATACCCCCCTGATGGAAGGTTTGCTAGATTCAGTTTCAGCTACCGCCCCTGCTTGTTCAGAAGACTCATTTTTGCATGAATAAAATGAAATGATACCGATACAGATGATGATGACTAATGTTCTCATGAGATGTCGTGGTTAATTGTTGCTAACCAAGTTACAAATTTTTTCAGGAATAATAATATTAAATAGATCTATCAGAAGTGTTGATAACTTCTATGTAAGGTTTTAGCCAAAAAACCTACTTTTGTTCGTGTATAAAAATTTAGAAAATGTCAGAAACTGTAGAGCACGTAAAATGTATGATTATTGGGTCAGGACCTGCCGGATACACAGCGGCTATATATGCATCCAGAGCGAATATGCATCCTGTCTTGTATCAGGGAACCCAACCAGGAGGTCAGTTGACCACAACCAATGAGGTAGAGAATTATCCGGGATACCCCGAGGGAATAACCGGACCGGAGATGATGGTTGAGTTTCAACAGCAAGCGGAACGTTTTGGTGCAGATATCAGGCATGGATGGGTGACTAAAGTCGATTTTGATGGTCCTGTTCACAGGATTTGGATCAATGATGAAAAAGAGATCCATTGTGATACTGTAATAATAGCAACCGGAGCATCTGCGAAGTACCTGAATATACCATCTGAGCAGAAATATCTAAAACTTGGAGGTGGTGTTTCGGCCTGTGCGATTTGTGATGGGTTCTTCTACCGTGACCAGGAGGTGGTGATCGTCGGTGGAGGCGACTCTGCATGTGAGGAGGCACATTATCTGTCGAATCTTTGTAAAAAAGTTACCATGCTCGTCCGAAGGGATGAATTCAGAGCATCTAAAATAATGGTTGCCCGTGTTAGAAACACCAAGAACATCGAAATTCTGCATAATACCGAAACAGAGGAAGTACTGGGGGATGGCCAGGTTGTGACCGGTGTTAGAGCAAGAAATAATATAAGTGATGAGGAGTTTGTGATACCTGCAACGGGGTTCTTTGTGGCTATCGGTCATAAGCCCAATACAGATATCTTTAAAGACTTTTTGAAGCTGGATGAGACAGGATATATCAAAAA
Source organism: Flavobacteriaceae bacterium (assembly GCA_041618535.1). Lineage (GTDB taxonomy): Bacteria > Bacteroidota > Bacteroidia > Flavobacteriales > Flavobacteriaceae > SHLJ01. Next base: position 5,912 of record JBFKFP010000141.1, on the reverse strand, counting down.
TATTCCAGGGACTTCTAAAACCAACGTTGAAGGAGTATTCGTAAGCGGTGACGCGGCAGATAAGGTCTACCGACAAGCGGTGACCGCGGCTGGTACGGGTTGTATGGCTGCATTGGACGCCGAGCGATACCTTGCTGCCAAGGAAAACCCCGTGGAGGCCTGATCTATTTCTTCTTCATTTCCTTTTTATGAAGTTTCGCCGCCCCTTCAAAGGTGGTAAGAGTGATGGCAGGGGTATTATATACGAATACTTCACTGTTTCCTCTTGATTCTATGTTCAGAGAATTGATCGCATTAACATAAACATTGCTGTTCAGATCAGAATTCACTACAGCCTCTTCAGCCATTAGATTCCGACCGTTAAAAACTGAATAATTATCGGTGACGATCTCCAGGGATTTGACATCGCCTTCAATTTTGGAATTTGAGCGCTGAAGCATGTCTACATACATGCTGTCAACAGTAAAAAGTGCTTCCAATTTTGAATTGTCGTTTAATTCAAGCGTCGCAGTGCTGGTCGTTACATTAAGTTTGACCTTCGATCTTTCGTTATTGATCACCTTGAATTTCGGAGTTTTTACATTTAGGAAGGACTTGCTACTCCCTGAATTTACCAGGGTTAGTTCATCAAGGTCAAGAGATGTCAGGGAACTAACCTCACCGTTTTCCTGAACTTCAATTTGCTTCAGGCTTCTGGTGTAGGTGACCTTGATAGACATTTTCTTAAATGTGGTAATCCTTTTGGAGCTGCTAAAATATAAGGTGCTGTCGGCAACATTGAATTTTATCACTTCCTGCAGGTTCTCATCAGTCTCTATAAAAACCTCTGCCTCCTGGCCTTCAATAAGATCTACCTTGAATTCTTCCCCTACCACAATCCGATTAAAGCTATTGATGGGGGTTTCTGAAACGGTGACATTACGATTGCCTTTTATCTTTTGTTTACTTTGAGCATAAGAAGCTGAAAACAAACAACATGCAACTAATGTGATCAGGGCTTTTTTCATCGTCATATAGCAATGGTTACGAACAAATATAACGAAAACCATCCCAAATTATGATTCGGGATGGTTAAATTAAAATTGGCTGATCAGTGGACCGGTTGTATAGTATTTTGATTGATTGATTTATTGTTTTCGAACGCTGCCTGACATACCATCTCGCTTAGAGACCTTTTCGGGGTCACCGAAATATTTAATATCCCCACCGCTGGATGCCTTTGCGATGAGTTCTGATGAAGCATGAACCGTGATGTCAGCTCCGCTATTCGCATTGGCCTCGCACTTTATGGTTTTCAGATTTCCCGCCTTGATGTCGCTCCCGCTATTTGCTTCGGCATACATGGTGTTGGCGTTGCCAGACAACCTTAAGTCGCTTCCGCTGGTACTGATGCATTCAACCACATCAACATCTATTGCTAATTCCATGTCGCTGCCGCTATTTGTATGCAGTTCAAGATTATCGACATTGATCACGTTTGTTGAGAAAACGTCGCTTCCCGAGGTTGCCGTTATTTTATCAATGTCTTTGAATTTCACGAAAACTTTTTGAGACCTTGAGGACGCGATATTCTCGTCGGCATAGATATACAGTATGTTGTTCTCAACTTCAGTGATAATAATATCCATAAGATTTTCGTCTGCCTCAACAGAGATATCGACGTCATCATCCTGTGTAAGATAAACATCCAGTCCTCTGCTCACCTCAATTTCGTCGAAGTCTGTCGGGATTTCCCGGTCTTCGCTTTGAACATTGCCATTTCCCCTTACCCCAAAACCGAAGTTGCCATGAAAATTGCAGGAAAGCATGAGTAAGCTTAAGATGGTTCCTATAATTAATTTAGTGATAGTTGTCATGATTGCGGTGTTTTTCTGATTGATTTAAATATGATTCAAAAATATTGGTGTTCTTCAATAATTTACAATTCAATTTACCCAGTTGTTAAAATGATGGGATGAATTGTCAGTTGTCATTAGATTTGATATTTATTCCGGATGAATCGATCCTGACCTGAACCTCATCATCTTTGATTTCGAGGCCGTCTTCATCCAATTTGATCTTGGAATTCTCGTCTTTGATATCCATTCTAAATCGCTTCTCATCGGGGCAGTCAAGGCATATAACATCATTATATATCACTTTCAGGTAATGCTCTTCGAATCCGTTATCCAGGATATCCCTGTAATATGAAGTATTCCTGTGGAAGGAGTAAGTGTTGCCATCGGCATAAACTATGCTGCCCTCAGGAAGATAAACGATCACTTCAACTTCCTGATCCCTGAATTTATTATCAGCATCTGTGGTAAAGAATCCATCCAGCAGAAGGTCATTTCCGGAGAGTGCGTAATTATAATCGATACTCGCTGCACGGTCCCTTGCTTCGGAATAACTTCCTCCCCTCGCGTTCTTCTCGACATTTACGTAGCCGATTGAATCTTTGGTTGAGCGTACGATAAGACGGACGTTTGATGAATAGATTATCCTGTTGTCCTGCTCATCCTCAACGATATCAAAATCATAATCTCTGTAAAGGCTCCGGGAGTAAAAATCATTCCCCACCATACGTATATTTAAGGTGTCATCCGCTTTAATATTCAGCTCGGTTTTGTCGGTAGCACTTGCCTCACGAGAGAAGTCATGTACTTCCTTGGCGGCAAATACTGCCAGGACTATTATTGACGTAAGCCAGATTCCCAGCAGCGCTATGTTAACTCCTTTATGGAAAGGCTTGATGTTATTGATCAGAATCTTCAGGCCTAGTATAAAGACATAAAAGAATGGTATTCCGACCGCGGCAAGCACCAGTAATGAAACCAGCCATATAGGCAGTGTAGAGGTGTAAACAGCATCTGCAAAATCAATTCCGGGGAACTGGAACAAGTCTGCCACTCCTGCAGAAAGCAATCCAATTATCAGCGCTATTAGCGTGGTTGCTCCAACGATAATCAAAATGATTCCGATGAATTTGGCGACAACCTTGAAAAAGAAAAGGAAGACATTGCCAAGGGCCTCAAAAAATGAACGAGAGGTCGATTTTACTTTATCTCCGCTGGGGAGCCTTTTAACTGCATCGTCCACACTGTCCTTTACACTACCAAACCCTTCTTTAACCTTTTCTTCTATATTGGTAATGTTAACAGGCTTTCCCGTCATAGCCAGTTTATCGGCGGTAGATTCTGCCACCGGCATGAGTATCCAAAGAAGGATATAAAGAAGAATTCCTGTGCCTGCTCCGAAGAACAATACGATCCAGGCAAGCCTTATCCAAAGAGGGTCTATGCCGAAATAGTGTCCTAATCCGGCAGATACACCACCTATATAGGCATTGTCCTTATCCCTGAACAGTTTTCTCGCACTGCTGCTTGATTTATACTGAGTTTGAGGTTCATCATCAAAGATCTCTTCGTCAACCATATAATCTTCAGGCTGACCCATAATTGTAATGACCTCGTCCACTTCTTTCATCGAAACAACCTGCTTCTCGTTTTGAACTCGTTCATTAAACAGCTCCGCAATCCGGGCTTCGATATCGGAAATGATCTCATTACGGCCCTGGGAATCGGTAAATGAACGTTTGATAGCATCGAGATAGCGTTGTAATTTTAAGTACGCATCTTCATCGATATGGAAGAATATACCTGCTAAATTTATGTTTACTGTTTTATTCATTTTTTCGCTGTTTTTTGACTAGTGACTAGGTTAACTGCATTTTGTAATTCGCTCCAGGTAGTATTTAATTCATTAAGGAATAATTTACCTGTTTCAGTCAATCCATAATATTTTCTTGGAGGACCTGAGGTAGATTCTTCCCACCTGTAATTGAGAAGCCCTGCATTCTTTAAGCGCGTTAGCAGAGGATATATCGTTCCTTCAACTACCAGCATCTTCGCATCTTTCAAGGTCTCCAGAATTTCTGCCACATAGGCATCGTCATCCCTGAGAATCGACAAGATGCAGTACTCGAGTACGCCCTTGCGCATTTGTGCTTTTGTGTTCTCTATTTTCATGTGTTAGATGTTGTTTTATTTCTAAGCATCACATGCAATATTAAGATGTCATAATGATTAGAATTTGGATTTTTAATAACTGTTCGTTTTTTGATTGATGATTTTTTGATTGATGAGATTCTATTTTAAAAAATTGATGGTTATCGGATATTTATACAATTCGCCATTATTCGCTTTTGTGGTTGCGATAATTATGAAGACGATCTCCAGGACTATCGCCGCTAAAGCCAGCAGACCGATCAGGATAGTAAACAGTATAACATTGAAACTGTCGTACCTTGACAGATGAAAATCGAAATCGTAGCCAAACCAGAAATCCGGAAAATCGAAAGTGTGAAAAACTCCAAATAGAAAAAGAGGAATGGAAAGGCATGAAATCACCACAAGGTAGAGGAAAATACTCAGCTGAAAATTCAGACAGGCTTTGCCATGTTTATCTATAAATTCAGATTTGTCCTTATTCATGGTCCAGAAAATCAACGGCATTATAAAATTTCCAAATGGAAATAAATACTTGGAAAGTGCCGACAAATGAATGACTGAAGCAATGTTTTTTTGGTGGGTTGTCAAGGTCATTTTAAAAGTATATAATAGTTTCTTATGCAAATATATATCCAAAAGAAGGTATTATGCAAAACATAGTAGTATAAATTAACATAATTTTAACAAAACTACATATTCAAATTTTGGGTAATTTGCATTCAAATTATACACAGGTGAAGCTCAAAGCAAAACAGGTAAATCGTTTTAATATGTTGAAGTTGCCAGCTGCGTTCTTATGTGGCGTGAGGGCAAGATCACTGGATGACAACCGTTGCGTAGTCACTGTAAAGCACAGATGGATCAATCAGAATCCCTTTAAATCAATGTTCTGGGCCGTTCAGGGGATGGCTGCCGAATTGACGACAGGCGCCCTGGTTATGGGTAAAATAGTTGATTGCGGGAAACCGGTATCTATGCTCGTATTGAACAACAAGGCAAAGTTCAGCAAGAAAGCCACCGGACTTATCACGTTTACATGTGCGGAAGGCAAAAAAATTGATGCCACATTGGATATGGCCTTGAAAACGAATGAGGGCCAAACGGTTTGGCTGCACGCAGAAGGAAGAAATGAGGACGGCATCGTAGTGTCTGAATTTGACTTTGAATGGACCTTAAAACTAAAATCTGAAAAATAGGATGTAACAGTTTTAAGGAGTCGGCAACAAATAGGCAAATCAAATAATTTATAATACAATGACAGCACACGAAATAGATTATCGTATTTATGGCGAGGAAATGCAATACGTCGAAATAGAATTGGATCCCCAGGAAGGAGTTATTGCGGAGGCCGGAAGTTTTATGATGATGGATGACGGAATTAAGATGAGCACCATTTTTGGAGATGGCTCTGAAAAGGACCAGGGGTTTCTGGGGAAAGTCCTCGGTGCGGGAAAGCGAATTTTGACCGGAGAAAGTCTTTTTATGACAGCCTTTTACAATACTATGACAGGAAAGCGAAATGTTAGTTTTGCCAGCCCCTATCCCGGTAAGATCATCCCGATCGATCTTACGGAATTCAAAGGGAAATTCATTTGTCAGAAAGATGCTTTTCTTTGTGCAGCCAAGGGGGTAAGCGTTGGAATAGAGTTCAGTAAACGTCTTGGGCGGGGCTTATTCGGAGGTGAAGGATTTATCATGCAGAAACTGGAAGGCGATGGCCTGGCTTTCGTTCATGCAGGAGGCACCATGGCCAAAAGGGTCCTTCAGGCAGGGGAAACCCTCAGGGTTGACACAGGATGCATAGTGGGATTTACCCAGGATGTTGATTATGATATCGAATTTGTAGGTGGGATAAAGAACACCATATTTGGCGGTGAAGGCTTGTTTTTCGCAAAGCTTCAAGGTCCTGGCAGCGTATACATT
>JBFKFP010000140.1:0-7491 GCA_041618535.1 Flavobacteriaceae bacterium | reverse complement strand
TCCCAATACAAAACAAACTTCAATCTGGTCTGCCTTATTTGCTCTCTGAGTTACGGTCAGCTGCGCATCACTCTCCAATCTCTGAGCCGCTGCACGGAAGGAATTGGCATAGATACGATCGCCCGCTTTGATCATTTCCGAAAGATATTTATTCTGAACTCTCAGCTGATCGCTTTCAATAGTTTGTTCAATAAGGGCACGGCTCATTTGTTCCTTGTCGGTTTTCAGATCCCTGATCAATAGGTTAAGAGAGTCGACTTTCCAGGTTTTGCTTTGTTTCTTCAATTCCATGAGTTCTGACTGAACATGGGATAATAGAGCAACATCGGTCTTTAAAACATTTAATGAATCAAGAGCATGCCTCGCTCTCAGTAAGGCCTGGTCATATAGCATCTTCATGGAATCATTTTCCGTTCCTAATTCGTCATAGCTGTCAATAAATGAACTGAGCTCCTGACGAAGCAGTTTCTTTTCCTGTCTGAGAAAATCGGTGTCCGATTTCAGGTCGTTGTAGTTAACAATACCAAAAGCCGCCACAACCATGAAGGCGACTATAACTGATCCTAAAATAAACCGGTAGTTAAATTCCTGAGGATTAACTATCATTTTGAATGGTGAGGGTTGATGAATTAATCAATACCGCAAAATATATATTAAGTTTGTGCTGAATGATTTTTATCGATGAAGTGGTAAAAAATTTGATAAACATATTGTTTCCCAGATTATGCCTGATCTGCCAATCGGTAATGGGTGACAATGAAATGCAGTTTTGTTCATGCTGCAGGCATGATCTTCCCTTGTTAGATCATGTCGGAATCAATAATCCCGTAGAGAAGATTTTGTCTGGAAGAGTGGACCTGGCCGCTGGGGCCTCACTGCTCCGTTTTGAAAAGAAAGGAATAGTTCAGCAGCTGCTTCATAACCTTAAATACAAAGGCTACAAAGAAATTAGCACAGCTTTGGGCTCCTGGCTCGGGAGTAGGATAAGCCATGACCCAAGATTCAAAAATATCGATATTGTTATTCCTGTTCCACTGCACCGTTCCAGACTCAGGAAAAGAGGATATAATCAAGTAGAAGACTTCGGCCGTGAAATAGCTTATAGAATAAGAGCCGATTATGTTGATGATCTTCTGCTGAAAAAGATCTCAACTCCAACTAAGGTATTTCAGAAGAGACACCATCGGTGGCAGGATAAAAAGACGGTTTTTTCGCTCCGTCAACCTGATCGTTTTATAAATAAAAAAGTCCTTCTAGTTGACGACATCATTACTACAGGGGCCACCATTGAAGCATGTTCAACCACCTTAAAACTGATCCCGGGAGTAAAAATTAGTGTAGCCACCATGGCAATAGCAGATTGAATATTGCGTTTGGCTAAATATGTTGTTACTTTGCGCTAAAATTGATTGACCAAGGTGAGAAAGCCCTGTTTATTTTTAGTTCCATTAATCGTGCTTTTTATCATAGGTTGTGCCAACCGGGGAAACCCCAGCGGGGGACCCAAAGATGCAGATCCACCAGTGATAACCAGGTCGTCCCCGGAAAACTTTAAAACCGATTTCTCAAACCAGGAAATCGAGATCCAGTTTGACGAATACATCAAGATAAAAGATCTTTCCAAAAACCTTATAATCTCACCTCCCATGGATCCGGAACCTCAGATCACACCCCTGGGGTCTGCCAGCAAGAAGATCAATGTCCGGATTTTTGATACCCTGAGGCCCAATACCACCTATGCTATTAATTTCGGACAGAGCATAGTCGATAATAATGAGGAGAACCCTTTTTCCTTCTTCAAATATGTTTTCTCCACAGGGTCTTTTATCGATTCTTTAACCCTCGCAGGAAATATTTCTGATGCCTTTGACAGAACCACGGAAAACTTTGTGTCTGTTATGCTTTACGAAATAGATTCCAGTTATACCGATTCTGCAGTATATAAAAGGAAGCCGGATTATATTACCAATACCCTTGACAGCGCTGCAACTTTCAATTTTGAAAACCTGAAACCGGGGAAATATAAATTGATCGCCCTTAAGGACGAGAATTCTAATTTCACCTTTGAACAGGCCAGCGACAAGATCGGGTTTATAGAGGACTTCATCGAGATTCCCACCGATAAGGTTCTTGATATACAGCTTTTTAAAGAGGAGCTGGATTTTAAAGTCTTCAGGCCGAGATTAGCCGGGAACCAGAAAATTTCATTCGGGTATTCAGGAGATCCTCAGTTGATGAAGATCAGGCTTCTTAGTGAGGTTCCCTCTGAATACCGGTCCAGGATCACTAAAGCAGGCAAAGCAGATACCCTTCAATACTGGTTCAAACCCGGACTGGAAATGGATTCTTTGTTGTTTGAGATATCAGGACCTGTTGAAATCGATACCTTTTCGGTCCGCCTAAGGGAACAGGTAAAAGATTCTTTGGTCATAAGCCCTGTCAGGGAAGGTCCTGAGACCTTTGGAGACCCTTTCCAATTTGAAGCTAATCTTCCAATCGATATTATTGAAAGCAGTCGGATAAAACTAATAGATAAGGACTCTGCTGCCATTGATTTCAGTACGAGACTCGACAGCATGAAAAACCTGCTGAAACTTGAATTCGAAAAAACTCAATCCAATATTTATCGCCTCAAATTGCTTCCTGGCGCCATTCAGGACTTCTTCGGAAATACTAATGACACTCTGAATTTTTCGATGAGAACCAAGGCACTGAACGAGTATGGCAACCTGAGATTGATACTAAGGAACGGGAAATATCCTCTTATCGTTCAGCTGATAAATCAGTCAGAGAACATTGTAGCCGAACGCTATGTTACCACATCAGAACCCATCGATTTTACGAATTTAAATCCCGCCAATTATTACGTCAGGGTAATATTTGACGAAAACGGGAACGGCAAATACGATCCGGGAAATTTTCTTTTAAAGAGGCAGTCTGAACGTGTAAGTTATTTCCCTGAGGTCATAGAGCTTAGGGCAAGTTGGAATTTTATCGAGGAATTCATACTTGAAGAGTAAAGTAATCCCTGTCTTGCAAAAATTTAAGTTTTTCGCGGATATCATGAAGGTGGAACTTTTTAAGTGTAACTACCTTCTCGCTCTCCTCATTATCCTCTAAACCCAACAATTGATTTCCAAGGCCATCAAAGGCAGCCGAGTGCCCGTTAAAGGTATATCCGTTACCATCAGACCCTATTCGGTTTACCCCAATGCAATAACTCATATTTTCGATGGCACGAGCCTTGAGCAGGGCATCCCAGGCACTGATTCTTTCTTGAGGCCAATTGGCGACGTATAACAGTACATCATAATCTTCCAGGTTCCTTGACCATGCCGGGAATCTCAGGTCATAACACACCTGCGGGCAAATCTTCCAACCCATATAATCGATAATGATTTTTTCGGTCCCTTTTGCATATACTTTATCCTCTCCGGACAGGGTAAAGGTATGCCGCTTATCATAGGTTGCTATGTGTCCATCGGGGAAAACAAATACGAACCGGTTAAAAAATGACTCCCGATCCCTAATGACGAGACTGCCGCAAATGGCCATATTAAGAGATCGGCCAAGCTCCTTTAACCACGATATGGTTTCTCCTTCCATTGTCTCAGCAATTTCTGCAGGGGACATGGTGAATCCCGTTGAAAACATCTCCGGGAGAACCGCCAGTTCAACTCCATTTAATTTCCTGAGTTTTATCTCAAGGTTTTTCCTGTTCAAAGGAGCATTTTCCCAAACCATGTCGGTCTGAATTAAAGCGACACTTAAAGTTTCTGTTGGATTCATTTTTTTATCTTTCTGAAAATTAAAGCCTGCAAAGGACCTCTGCTGCACGTTTAAGGGTATCATCGGTTTTGGCAAAACAAAACCTGATCATAAAATCATTTCTCTTGTTCAGGTTGAAAGCCGAAATGGGAATAGCTGCAACGCCATGATCTATTGTTATCCTGCGGCAGAATGCCATATCATCTTCCCCTGAAATATCAGAATAATCGGCAGCCTGAAAATAGGTTCCCTTAGAGGGAATAAGCTTAAATCGTGATCCGCTCATCAAATCTAGGAACAGGTCTCTTTTCCTTTGATAGAACTCTCCCAGCTTCAGATAATTGTCGGCCTCACCGATATATTTGGCAATGGCCACCTGCATCGGATGGTTCACACTGAAAACATTGAATTGATGAACCTTTACAAATTCTTCCATCAGCTCTTTGGGAGCACAACAATAACCGATCTTCCAGCCAGTATTATGAAAGGTTTTTCCAAAGGAGGCTGTTATAAAACTTCTGGATTTCAAATCGGGAAAACGGCAAACACTCATATGTGGCTCCCCATCGAAGATAATATGCTCATAAACCTCATCGCTGAGAATCAGGATGTCGGTCCCTGATGTAATCTTCTGTAACTCGAGCAGGTCTTGGTCTGAAAGAATAGTTCCACTCGGGTTATGTGGTGAATTTATAAGGATCATTTTTGTTCTGGAGCTCGTGGCTGAACGCACTTCCTGCCAATCGATACGGTAATGGGGAGGGTTAAGCTCAATCGATACCGCTTTCCCGCCATTTAACTCGATACTGGGAACATAACTGTCATAGGCCGGCCTGAAGACGATGACCTCATCCCCGGGTTGAACAATGGCTGTCAGTGCGGTATAAATAGCCTGAGTAGCTCCTGCGGTAACTGTTATCTCATTGTCCGGATTGTAGGACTGGTTATAAAGCAATTCAAATTTTGCCGAGATGGCACGCCTTAATTCGGGAATGCCAAGCATATGTGCATATTGATTATATCCGCTTTTCATCGCATCCGAGACCAAGTTCATCAGAACCGGATCACTCTTAAAATTTGGATATCCCTGAGACAGGTTTATGGCATTATGGGTATTGGCCAGTCCGCTCATAACGGCAAAAATCGTTGTCTCAAGTTCGGGTAGTTTTGACTTTAATGTCCGCATGAAATAAAGCTAATAAAAAATCCCAAGCCAGGCCCGGGATTTCTTGATATGATTCTGCATTTTTTATTCTTTTAGAATACGCTTTACAGCGGTACCAAGATCAGAAGAAATCTCAACAAGATAAACCCCTGAATTCAATTCTGACAGATCGAGCTTATTCAATCTTCCTGATGGGGTGCCCAATTGCTTCACACGCTGACCCAACAGGTTTAAAATTGTGATTCGATTTATATTCAGGTTAGCCGGACTGCTTATATTCAATTCTTTTTTTACAGGATTTGGATATAGAGAAACCTCATCTAAACCAGGATCGTCCAGGCTAAGTGGTGTTGTATAGGTAATCTCGAGAACAGGAGAAACTCCCTGGTCCTTGCTTCCCCAGGCCGCAGCTGTCCCTGAAGGACCTTCATTGTCAATTTTAAGGATCCATCCAAAATTAGTGGCCGGTGAGTTATACCAGGCCTGAACATCGTTATCCATATTCGTATTAAACCAGGCATAGGGTCCAATTCCTGACACAGCTGTTGTAGCGGAAGGGGTTGCCATATAATCACCCCCGGGATTGCTCCAGAAAGAGGTTCCGAACATGGCATCAGTCCATGTTGCGTCTGGTGGAATAGCAGGAGCCCCGGCTCCACCTCCACCGGCAACAGTTCCGGCAAGAGAAGTCCCCTCTCCCCAGTCCTTGTTAACTACATGCAATGAAAAATTCTGACTTCCCCCCGCAGGGCCTCTTTTATGCAGATCCAACCTTAAGATTGCCTGAGTTATCGTGGCATTAGCCGGTAAACTACCTGCAATATCAAAAAATAAAAGCGCCCTTGCAGGAAAGCTATTATTGTTCGTTCCGGTGTAAAGACTACCAAGTCCGTTAGATCTATTCGTTATTTCGGCATAAATGGAATTATCCTTATCCGGGTCCAGAAAAGTAGTAGTCTGAGCATTCATTAAATTCAATGTTATGACACAGGCCAGAGACAGTAGTAATAGTTTTTTCATAATTTGGGAGTTAAGAAGTTAAAGGATTGTCTTAGAACTCTTTAAGATAAAAAATCCCCGGCAGAATACCGAGGATTTTTAAGAGTTTCTTTTACTTTTCTAACCCTTTAATGAGGCTTTCAGATATTCACGGTTCATCCGTGCAATTACATCAAGTGAAATACCCTTGGGGCATTCCACCTCACATGCGCCTGTGTTAGTGCAGTTTCCAAATCCTTCAGCATCCATTTGATTAACCATGTTCATCACTCTTTCGGTGGCTTCAACTTTTCCCTGAGGCAACAAGGCAAATTGTGAAACCTTGGCCCCAACAAACAGCATGGCCGATGAATTCTTGCATGTTGCAACACAAGCTCCACAGCCTATACATGTTGCCGCATCCATGGCCTCGTCTGCCGCGTATTTGGAAATAGGGATCGCATTCGCATCCTGTGTATTACCCGAAGTATTGACCGAAATAAATCCGCCTGCATGTTGAATACGGTCAAATGCACTACGGTCAACCACCAGATCTTTTACCACCGGAAAAGCTTTAGCCCTGAATGGTTCTATATAAATAGTATCCCCATCTTTAAACTTCCTCATATGAAGCTGGCAAGTAGTTATTCCCCGATCGGGTCCATGAGCCTCTCCGTTGATATAGAGAGAGCATGTTCCGCAAATGCCTTCCCTGCAATCATGATCGAAAGCTACCGGTTCTTCACCTTTGCTGATCAATTCGATATTTAACACATCAAGCATCTCAAGAAAAGACATATCCGGTGACACTTCACTGATGGAATACTCCACCATTCTCCCTTTGTCATTCGCGTTTTTCTGTCGCCAGATCTTAAGTTTTAAATTCATAGCTAATTTTATTTGTAACTTCTTTCTTTTACTTCAATATTCTCGTAAATCAGCTCTTCTTTGTGAAGAACTGCATCTTTAGGTTCACCTTTGTATTCCCAGGCTGAAACGAACTGGAATTCTTTCCGTCTTTTCGCTTCTCCCTCCGGTGTCTGATATTCTTCCCTGAAGTGACCTCCCGCCGACTCTTCACGATGAAGGGCATCTTTAGCGAAAAGCTCACCGAGTTCAAGGAAGTCTGCAACTCTCAAAGCCTTGGCCAATTCCTCGTTATACTCATCTGCAGTCCCAGGAACTAAAACATCTCTCCAGAATTCAGACCTCAATGCAGAGATCTCTTCAATGGCCGACTTGAGGTCGGTAGCATTTCTTGACATTCCACATTTATTCCACATTATCTTACCAAGCTTTTTGTGGAAATAATCTACCGGGTGTTTACCATTGTTGTTGATCAACTTTTCAATATCGTCCTTGACATTCTTTTCTGCCTCATCAAATTCCGTGGTATTGGTTGATATTGGTCCGGTCCTTATGTCGTGCGCCAGATAGTCTCCAATCGTATAAGGAAGGACGAAATAACCATCGGCCAGACCTTGCATCAAAGCAGAGGCGCCAAGCCTGTTAGCACCATGGTCAGAAAAATTCGCCTCACCTATACAGTACAAGCCAGGGACTGTTGTCATCAGGTTGTA
>JBFKFP010000139.1:0-7575 GCA_041618535.1 Flavobacteriaceae bacterium | reverse complement strand
CAGGCACTGATTATTCAAAAACGAAGTAATGCTGATGCCAATGGTATTATTACCGTACATGATATTATAAAGGGGGTTATTATCCCGAATAAAACCCTGGAAGAGGTGAGTGTATATGAGATCATGACCAAGCCGGTTTTCGCAATTTCTGCGCATTTGAATGTCAAATACGTACCAAGACTTATGTATAATTATAATGTCAGGATTGCTCCCGTTGAGGAGAACGGTGTGTATATTGGCCTGATAGATTATACACAGTTTTTATTCACCAAGCTCTAGACCAGGTGTGATAAAAGCTCCGTCCATGCCTGGCAACGCAATTAACATGGTTCATTATAAGATCCACTGCCATGATCTTTTGATGGATAGAATAATACTTATGACCAAATATTGATGTAAGGACGTGATGAATTTCAATCCTGATCATATTTGTTCAATCGAGTCCTAGTTCAGCTTTAGTCGGTTCAATATGACTTTTCCACTACCTAAGCTATGCTGACCGATTTGTCAAGGTATACATCCTGTATGGCATTGAGCAATTGCACTCCTTCTTTCATCGGTTTCTGGAAAGCCTTCCTGCCGGAAATCAATCCCATTCCACCCGCGCGCTTGTTTATTACCGCAGTGCGCACTGCCTGGGCCAGGTCATTTTCGCCCGAACCACCTCCAGAGTTGATCAGCCCGGCTCTACCCATAAGGCAATTCACGACCTGGTACCGCGTAAGATCTACAGGGTGATCGGAAGTTAACTCCGAATATACCTTATCATGTGTTTTAGCAAAATTTATGGCCTTAAAACCACCGTTGTTTTCGGCTTGTTTCTGCTTCACAATATCGGCCTGAATGGTTGATGCCAGATGATTGGCCTGACCTGTAACATCGGCAGAAACATGATAGTCTGCCCCGTCTTTCTTGAATGCGGGATTTCTTAGATACGCCCAGAGCACGGTTACCATTCCTAATTCATGGGCATATTCGAAAGCCTCGGTAATTTCCTGTATCTGCCTGCTGCTTTCGGGAGAGCCGTAATAAATGGTCGCTCCCACTGCCACGCAGCCCATATCAAAAGCCTGTTCAATACTGGCGAACATAATCTGGTCAAATTTATTCGGATAGGTCAGCAGTTCGTTATGGTTCAATTTTAGTAAGAAAGGGATTTTATGAGCATATTTCCGGGATACTGACCCCAGAACTCCCAGGGTAGATGCCACAGCATTGCACCCGCCTTCTATGGCTAATTCCACGATCTTGGCCGGATCAAAGTAAATGGGATTCGGAGCAAAGGAAGCCCCCGCGGTATGCTCTATACCCTGGTCTACCGGGAGGATTGACACATAACCGCTTCCGCCTAACCGGCCATGATTAAAAATGGTTTGTAAATTTCTCATCACCGTTACTCCCCTGTCTGAGGTAGACATGACCCGATCTACGAAATCCGGTCCCGGTAAATACAGTTGTTCTTTGCGAACCGTATTGCATTTATGTCCTAAAAGATATTCAGATTCTTTTCCGAGTAACTCACTAATATTAATTGCCATGTCATTGAATTTTTAACTTCATTAAAGATAATTCAATCTCCAGCACCTATTCACTGACATTCCTCATATTTTGAATATAACTTATCCTTTTTTATTGGGATATTTTTTTAACTTCGAAATTCATTCAAAATCAGTAATAATCAATTTACATGGCAAATACTCAAAAATCAAAAGGAACCATAGGGATTCTTACAGGGGGTGGTGATGTTCCAGGGCTTAATCCAGCAATCAGGGCGGTCACATTCCGGGCAATACGGGAAGGTTATAAAGTTATAGGATTCAGGCGCGGATGGGCCGGGCTGGTGGATATGGTCAGGGATAAAAAGCATGACAACAGCAACAATTTCACAGAACTCTCCAAACACGAGGTAAACAAGGCGGCAAGAACGGGCGGAACATTTTTACATACGTCCAGAACCCGCGCCAGTCATGTTCCAAAAGATATGGTGCCTACCCACCTGCAGGATGAATATACCAAAGAGATCAATGACCTGACTCCCGAAGTGATCAAAAACCTGGAATGGGTAGGAATCGATTACCTGATCGCCATAGGGGGAGATGATACCCTTAGCTACGCTGTGCATCTTTTTAAACAAGGGGTAAAAGTCATGGCCATCCCGAAAACAATGGATAACGATGTTCCCGGAACCGATTATTGCCTGGGATTCAGCACCTGTGTCACAAGAACCATAAGCCTAACCAACAACCTGAGAACGGCTGCCGGGTCTCATGAGCGCTTCCTGGTACTCGAAGTATTTGGCCGATATGCCGGATTTACAGCCATGTTGCCAACTCTGGCAGGAGCGGCGCATCGTTGTGTAATTCCTGAAGCCCCCTTCAACATCGAACACCTGTGTGAATTGCTTTCGGAGGACCGTAATAAAAATCCGAGTAAATATTCAATCGTACTGGTCTCGGAGGGTGCTACCTTTGAAGGTGGTAAAATGATGTTTGAGGGACAGGAAAAAGACCAGTTTGGTCATGCCAAACTCGGAGGTATAGGAGATGAAGTTTCTCTGGGGCTGAAAAATGTCTCTCCGAAATTCAACAATGGTCAGCGGGTTAACGTGATAAACCAGAAGCTTGGCTACCTGGTTCGCTGTGGAGATCCGGATTTTATAGATTCTGTGGTGCCTACGGCTTACGGAAACCTGGCGCTGGATCTTATTCTTAGTGGTATCGATGGAAGGATGGTTGTACTGAAAAATGGACGATATGATCATGTGCCGATCGAGGTGGTGACTGAGACCAAGAAATTTATTAATGTGGACAAATTTTATGACCTGGAACGACTGCATCCTTTTTATAAAAACTTTGAAATGCTGCCGTTATTCATTATGACAAACGACTAAAACACGGAAGGCTCTCTTGACATGATCTGTTCGGAATCCGGAAAGGTATTCAGAGTTCTTCTATTTATAGATTTTCAAAAGTATTCAGGGGCAAACAGTCAGGATATCTGATAATATCAAAGTATCTGCTTTAAATAATGATAAGCAGGTTGGTTACGAAAACATTGAATTGCCGTTCTGAAGGAACATTAAAGAATTTTTCTATCCTGTAATTGAAATCCAGGTGTAATCTTTTATTTATCGATAAATTAAAACCAGGTTCATAGCGTATCCTTTGAAATTGGTTAAATCCCTCGGTCCTGTACCAGGGTTCGATCTGGAAGTAAAATTTTAGCTTTTTTTCGCTTCTGAAGGTGATTCTTGAGCTCCAACGCACATAGTCAGGATCAGGATTGTCATTGATTTCGAGTGCCCAATGATACCGCAATCGGTTCGAAAATGCCACGGATTTATTCCGGTATGTATAAGCCAGGTCTGCCCATAAAAAATGCCTGTAGGCGCCTCCGGGCAGAAACCATGATCGGGTAAGCCCCATTGCAGACCATCCTTTTCCCAGGCTTTGTTTAATAGCAAGATCGACAGAAAAATTTTGATATCGGCTTAAATCGTTGTTATGCCGGATAATAGGCTTAAAGTTAAGCTGGGTTTTATCGCCAAGTTGAGTTTGAATTTGTATAGAACTCCAGGCAACATAGTCATCCTGAGCCTGCAAATTCAGACTTGAAAAGAAAAATATAATTATCGAAATTCTCTTCATTTTCATTGAAAAGCACAAATATACCATCCATCAACCTATTGTTATTCAACCTGAGTTACACAAATATTTCATTGGTTTTCAACAATTATAGTTTCAGCTCCTTCTCCATATCAAAATCATAGTTTGAACAGGCCAGGCTCTGCGAACTTTGCAGCGGAATGGTAGCATATTTATGGAAACCCAAACTTATCAGGAGGTCTGGGAAAACAGCGTTCTTGATCCTCCAGTATTCTATGAAATCAATTTTTATGATTTACATCCAAAAAATTATGGGATTAATACAAGATTGATTTTATAAAACGATCCAGGCTAAAACATGCTGATCGTGATTTATCGAAGTTCTTAATGAAATTGACCGGAAATGATCCGGTCTTTTTTTAATAGCTGAATTCTATTTCAAACGAGCGCGGGAAGCAGTTAAACATGAGATTTATCACATTTTTTAAGTAGTTGTTTGGTTAACTTTGAAAGGAATCCCGGGAAATGGAATTATACCCGTATTTCCACTCAACTAAATCTGAAATGCGATGAAAACCAAACGTTCTGATCTCGCTGGCCCCGGTATCAGCACCTACGAGGAGGTTGACAAAATTCTCCCCGATAACTACAGTCCGCTGCTTCCGCCCCTCCAACGAATGAAGGCCCTGTACAGAATAAAGGAATTCATTGAAAAAGGACTTTCCGAGAAACTGAATCTGCAAATGGTCCAGGTGCCGTTAATCGTAAGAAAGGACAGCGGGGTAAATGATTATCTCGATCGTGACGGCTCAAGGACACCAGTTGAATTTCCGGCCGGCCTCGGCCTGGAAAAGCGGATAGAGGCCCAGGTTGTTCAGGCTGCCACCAAATGGAAACGTATGGCACTGGCCCAGTTCAATTGTGAGTTAGGTGAAGGAATAAATACCGATATGAGAGCCATCAGGAAGGATTATTTCCTCGACCATGATCATTCATGCTATGTTGACCAATGGGATTGGGAAAGGCGCATTTCTGAGAGCGACAGGAACCTCGAATACCTGAAGGATACGGTTTCGAAAATCTGGGAGGTGATTCATGACGCAGGAATAATGGCTAAAAAGGAATTCCCTGAACTAGCCGATGATCGATACCCTGACTTCCCTGAAGAACTTAAATTCATACACGCCGAAGAGATATTGGAAATGTACCCTGATCTCCCCAGAAAGGAACGCGAGAGTAAACTTCTCGAAAAATACCCTGCTGTATTTATAATAGGAATAGGATCTGTATTAAAAGATGGTTATCCCCATGAGATGAGAGCCGCTGATTATGATGACTGGATCACACCTACTATCACCAAAAATGGTGAACAAATGTACGGACTAAACGGTGATATCCTGGTTTATAACCCCGTCACCAAACGCCGTCACGAACTCAGCTCAATGGGTGTGAGAGTGACTAAAGAAAGTATGATGAGGCAACTTGAACTCTCAGGACAACTCGATTTCCTTGACCTGCCTTATCATCAGGCCATTATCAATGATGAAATACCTCTGAGTATTGGCGGCGGAATAGGCCAGGCCAGGACTTATATGTACTTGCTGCGCTGCGCTCACCTGGGCGAGGTCACTGTCTCAATCTGGCCGGACGAACTGAAAGAAATTTGTGAAGCCAAAAATATCATAGCCCTCGAATAAGACGTTTTTTTAATTGAATTGATTTAATTTAGACCATAATACCTTTCTTTAGGATTACGTATTATGGTCTTTAAATATCCAATTTTTCCGGCTTTAATTATCGCCTTGGTTTCGGTACTGGGATTGTTCTGGGTTTCCGAAACTATGAATATTGTCCTGGTTTTCATTCCTGCCGTGATTATAAGTTTCTTGGTTTTTATGATTGCTTCAAGAGGATCATTTGATTCATTCAATGGCATATTACCACTTTACCTGCTGGCCGTTGGGATACAGATGATCCATCTCCTGGAGGAATTCCTGACTGGATTTTATATCGCCATGCCGGCACTTTTCGGAGATGAACCCTATCCCCTGAACCTTTGGCTTGGATTCAATTTAGTGGCTTGCTTCATCTTTATTACAGGAGGAATTGCTCTGGTTAAGAGGTTAACATTCATGTATATAATCGTCATCTTTTTTGTTCTTTTCGGACTATGCTTTAATGGATTGGCTCACTTGCTCACATCAATTTATCTGCAAGATTATTTTCCTGGACTCTATACGGCAATTATATATTTAATTCTTGGACCATTGATGATCAGAATATTACTAAAGCCTTCATCGCCTGTTTAGTATTGTTCATTAGCCCACGCTTCTGGAATAATATATTTCTTATCTTAGACTAAAATGGTATTTGGCCATTGGCTGCCCCCCCTTCAAACTTATCCGGCATTTTGAAATTACATGAGATCAGAGCTCATATTATTGAATCTATCGCGGTTATATCAAAAATGCTTTTGTATTCGAACAGGTAGAAAATATTAAATAGCTGGGTCAAACTTTAAATACCTGCGTTTATAGGCCAAATAAATTATATAAAACCTCCCGGTAACCGGGACAATAAATACTAATATGGCAAAAATTAGAATTATTCTAACCCTGTTATTCACAGCCATACTTCTTATTGGGTGTGACGAAAAAACCGAATATGACCTGATCATTAGAAACGGGACCATCATTGATGGCAGCGGAAACCCGAGCTATAAAGGGGATGTAGCCATTAATTCTGATACCATAGCTGCTGTAGGGGATCTTGGAAACGCCAAATCACGAGAGACCCTGGATGCTACAGAACTTGTCGTGGCCCCCGGCTTCATCAACATGCTAAGTTGGGCCACCATTTCCCTGATCGAGGATGGCAGGTCCATGAGCGACATCAAACAGGGGGTAACCCTCGAGGTATTCGGTGAGGGCTGGTCAATGGGTCCCTTGAACGATAATATGAAAGAACAACAGATGATTGCACAGGGCGACATCAAATTCGATATTGAATGGGAAACGCTATCAGAGTACCTTGAATATCTTACAAATAAGGGGATCTCGCCGAATGTGGCTTCTTTTGTAGGGGCAACTACCCTGAGGATACATGAAATAGGAATGGAGGATCGTGCTCCTACCAATGAAGAACTGGAACGCATGAAACAACATGTAAGAAAGGCAATGGAAGAAGGTGCGATGGGTGTTGGATCTTCCCTGATCTATGCACCTGCATTCTACTCGAGTACGGAAGAGCTCATCGAACTTTGCAAAGTGGCTTCGGAATACGACGGTATGTATATTTCGCATATGAGAAGTGAAGGCTCGAATATTCTTAACAGCCTTGATGAACTGATCAGGATCGCTGATGAAGCCGATATCCGCGCCGAGGTCTATCACCTTAAAATGAGCGGAAAGGCCAACTGGAACAAGTATGACCAGGTAATTGCTAAAATCGATTCTGCCCGCCAGGCAGGGCTTCATATTACCACAGATATGTACACTTATATAGCAGGTGCCACAGGGCTTGACGCCGCCATGCCGCCCTGGGTGCAGGAAGGCGGATATGAAAAATGGGCAGAGAGGCTCAAAGACCCTCAAATCCGGAAACGTGTGATCGAAGAGATGAAAACCCCTACAGATCAGTGGGAAAACCTCATGCTGTCAGCAGAAAGCCCGGAAAAAGTGTTACTTATTGGTTTTAAGAATGACAGTTTGAAACATCTTACCGGGAAAACACTGGCAGAGGTCGCACAAATAAGGGGTAAATCCCCGGAAGAGACGGCCATCGATCTTGTTGTTGAGGACGGCAGCCGTGTGGAGACAGTTTATTTCCTTATGTCTGAAGAGAATGTTAAAAAGCAGATCGCGCTGCCCTATATGAGTTTTGGCTCAGATGCCGGATCACTCAATAACGAGGGTGTATTCCTTAACTCAAGTACACATCCCAGGGCATACGGAAATTTTGCCCGGCTCCT
>JBFKFP010000138.1:0-7584 GCA_041618535.1 Flavobacteriaceae bacterium | reverse complement strand
TCATCGGCATAAGTACCCTTGTATTCTTCATAAACAGGAAGATGAGAGCGATAGGGATACCTCAGTAAAGATGGCTTTTTTAAATAATCGAACATCCATGCTATTGGATGAAATTCAACGAGGTAGAAGAATCCACCGGGTTTCAGCTTCTCAGCTATAATCCGGCCCCAATCAGAAAGACGCGGCAGCCATCCGATCACCCCGTAACTGCTAAAAACTATATCGAATTTCTCATAAATATGATTTGAGGTCTCCAAAACATTGCAGCATACGAAGCGGGCATCCAGTTTAAGTTCATCGTTGAGCTTCCTCGCCAGGTCAATAGCCTCTTCGCTAAAATCAACTCCGGTACATATAGCTCCCATGCGGCTCAAAGAGAGGGTATCTTGACCGAAATGACATTGAAGGTGAAGAATAGATTTACCTCTTACCCTTCCAAGTGCCTCCAACTCAAAAGAATTCAAAGAACTCCTGCCCTGTTTGAATTCTTCTAGATTATACATACTGCTGGCTGCATGCACTCCAACCTTCTTGTTCCAGGTTTCCCTGTTGACCTTAAAATATTCGTCTTCAACAGTCATGTGAATGTTTGAGTTAAATGCAAGATAAAATATATTTTGACTTCGGAATCATTCGTAAATTTGAAAAAAAATTTATGACACGATTAGTACTTGTTTTTATAACGCTTTTATTTATCACGGCCTGCAAAGAAAAATCTGGGCAAAGCGGGCAAAAGGCCGAAATTTCGATTTCTGAGAAGATCGCTTATGCTCACGGCTTTGAGCTCTGGGATAAAGTAGAGCAAATCGATTTTAGATTTAATATCGACAGGGATACAGCCCATTATTTCAGATCCTGGGCCTGGAAACCGAGGACGGGTGATGTTACATATATGACTGCAACAGACACACTAAGGTATAACAGGAACAGCGTAGACAGCCTGTCGATTGCCATAGACCAAAGATTCGTAAATGACAAATACTGGCTTATGGTCCCATTTCAGCTCATGTGGGACGACGGATTGAGCGTATCCGATCCGGTGAAAGAAGTTTCTCCGATCATGGAAAAGGAACTGAATAAGATCACTCTTACTTATTCCGGAGATGGTGGTTATACGCCGGGAGATGCTTATGACCTCTACTTCAATGACTCATTTATGATTGAGGAATGGATATTCAGAAAAGGGAATTCAAAAGAGCCATCTCTAACGAATACCTTCGAAAACTATAAGGATTTCAACGGCATTAAACTGGCCACTGAACATAAAAGACCCGGAAGTTCCTGGAATCTGAATTTCACCGATATCCATATCAAAATGGATGATTAAAGTCAAGGTCTGACAACTGTCTATCTTGCTTAAAAATTCTTAACTTTGGTATCCATCAAAAACACTGACGGTGCCAGAATTTCAGCTTGGACTTGCATTTGCCGAATCCCTTGATAAAAAAGATGAATTAGCTCCCTTTCGGAAGAAATTTCACATCCCAAAAGACAGTAGTGGCAAAGAACTGATATACTTCTGCGGAAATTCCCTTGGTTTACAGCCCAGGATTACCAGATCATACGTTGAACAGGAATTGGATGACTGGGCAGAGCTTGGGGTTGAAGGCCATTTGCATGCAAAGAATCCGTGGTTGCCATATCATGAATACCTCAGTCCGAAAATGGCGGAGATAGTTGGTGCCAAGCCCATTGAAGTGGTCGTTATGAATACACTTACGGCCAATCTTCATTTTATGATGGTCTCTTTCTACAAGCCAACCCGAAAACGTTATAAAATATTGATCGAAAATGATGCCTTTCCTTCCGATAAGTATGCGGTAGAGTCACAGTTAAGACATCATGGTTTCGATGACAAGAAAGGACTGCTCGTATGGAAACCGCGAAAAGGCGAGGAATTACTCCGCTATGACGATCTTGAAGCCTTGCTCAAATCTCATGGCGACGAAATAGCCTTGGTGATGATAGGCGGGGTGAATTATTATACCGGTCAGTTTTTCAATTTGAAGAGAATTGCTGATCTGGCTCATCGATATGGTTGTATGGTTGGTTTCGACTGTGCTCATGGTGCCGGAAATGTGGATCTGAAACTTCATGAGTCGGGTGCAGATTTCGCTGTCTGGTGTTCCTATAAATACCTGAATTCCGGGCCGGGAAGCCTGGCAGGATGCTTTGTTCATGAGCGACATGCCAACAGGCCTGAGCTAAACCGATTTACCGGATGGTGGAGCCATAATAAAAAAACCCGTTTCAGGATGAGAGACGAATTTGATGTGATTCCCGGTGCCGAGGGATGGCAACTCAGCAATCCTCCCATCCTTTCTATGGCGGCCATCAGGGCATCCCTTGACATTTTTGCCGAAGCTGGAATGGATAACCTTATCGTGAAGTCAAAGAATCTGACGTCTTATATGGAATTCCTGGTAAGAGATCTCGGGGAGAACCTGGTTCGCTTAATAAGTCCGTCCAATCCTGAAGAACGCGGTTGCCAGCTCTCTATTCAGGTTTTGAATGCAGACAAGTCGGTTTACAACAAACTGGGTGATGCAGGCGTGATCTGCGACTGGCGAGAACCGGATGTCGTCAGGTGTGCACCCGTGCCCCTTTACAACACATATACCGAGGTTTACCATATGGTGGAAAAATTAAAAGTTATTTTAAATGGCTAAAAATGAAGTGTTAATCATTGGAGCCGGCCTTTGTGGATCATTACTGGCCCTGAGGTTGGGACAGCGTGGCTACAGGGTAAAGGTCATGGAAAAACGACCCGACCTGCGAAAAGTAGATATAAGTGCGGGGCGCTCTATAAACCTTGCTTTTTCAGATCGGGGATTGAAGGCCATGAAACTGGTTGGGCTAGAAGATAAGGTTCTTCCATTGTGCATTCCGATGAACGGCCGAATGTTGCATGACCGGGATGGTCAGACCAAGTTGTCTGATTACAGTGGCAGGAAGCATGAATATATCAATTCGATCTCAAGAGGACTTCTAACTGCATTATTGATGGATGAGGCCGAAAAACTGGAAAATGTAGAGATGGAGTTCAATAAAAAATGTACCCATGTTGATTTTGAGCATTGCAAGGCTTCCTTCTATTGCTATGAAACCAAGAGGGAAATAGAATTGAAATCCGATGTGATTTTCGGGGCAGACGGCGCTGGGTCGGCTCTTCGGAAGAGCTATTTCCTCGCCAAGAAATTCCTCTTCAGCTTTTCACAGGATTTTCTGAGTCATGGCTATAAGGAACTTACCATCCCGGCAGATAAGGATGGGGGTTTTAAAACCTATAAGAATGCACTTCATATCTGGCCAAGAGGCGATTATATGATTATTGCCCTGCCCAACCTGGACGGCAGCTTCACGGTAACCTTATTTCTGTCGTACGAGGAAGGGAAGTACAATTTTAAGATGCTGAAGGATGTTGATTCGATAAAGGAATTTTTTAAATCGGAATTTCCAGACGCCTTTGAACTAATGCCGGATCTTGAAACCGATTTCAATGAAAACCCAACCGCACCATTGGGGACGGTCAAATGCTCTCCATGGCATTTCAGGGGTAACAGCCTGCTGATTGGAGATGCCGCTCACGCTATTGTTCCTTTCTATGGGCAGGGCATGAATGCCTCGTTTGAAGATGTGGTTGAACTTGATAAATGCATAGACGCGCATGAAGGAGATTGGGAGGCTGTGTTTAAGGCTTACGAGAAAAAGCGAAAACCCGATACAGATGCCATAGCCGATCTTGCCATCGACAATTTTTATGAAATGCGGGATCATGTAGCCAACCCTATTTTCCAGGAAAAGCGTAAATTGGAGATGGCCCTCGAAAGTCGGTTCCCGCAGGAATACAGCTCCAAATATTCATTGGTGACCTTTAATGAAAATATCGGGTACCGCGATGCCATGATACGCGGTCGTGCTCAGGATAAAGCTATCCTCAATATGATAGCCGATCGGGAAATCGATTACCATGATGATCTGAGAGAGATCCTCGAGAAAATAAACGAAGAAACCCTTGAGATCCTTGAAGAGGACAGGATTGCTAAGACGATGCGCCATTAAAATATCTTTAAAATGACAAAAAAAGTAAAACCAAGGGGAGCATACCCTCATACCAAACGCGTTGGTGATTTTATCTTTGTATCGGGAACCAGCTCAAGAAGAGCTGATAATACCATTGCTGGTGCTGAAAGGATTGATGAGATGGGCACCAAGCGCCTGGATATCGAGGTCCAGACCCGTGAGGTATTAAGAAATATCGAACGCAATCTTAAACAGGAGGGCGCGTCTCTTAAAGATGTTGTTGATGTTACCTCCTTTTTGGTGAACATGAACGATTTTGCCGGTTATAACAAAGCCTATGCAGAATTCTTTGATGCTGAAACAGGTCCGGCCCGCACAACGGTTGCGGTTCATCAATTGCCACATCCCGACCTGGTTGTAGAGATCAAGGTAATGGCATATAAAAAACAGAAATGATCATTAAAAATTTCATAAACGGGCAATTTGTAGATCCCATAAGGGACAAATGGATTGATAATTATTGTCCTGCTGATGGTGAGATCTATGGTAAGATTCCGGATTCCGGGAAAGAGGACGTTGAAGTGGCCTGCATAGCTGCCAAAACGGCCTTCCCTGCATGGTCTACAACAGCTGTGGAAGAACGAAGTAAAATTCTCCTTAAAATAGCCGAGCTAATCGAGGCTAATTTGGAAAGGCTCGGGGAGGCAGAAAGTGAGGATAATGGGAAACCGGCGAAATTGGCTAAGCGGATCGACATCCCAAGAGCCTCCCAGAACTTCAGGTTTTTTGCCCATGCTATCACACAATTCTCAAGCGAAAGCCATGAAACCGTTGGTCAGGACGCCATCAATTATACCCTTCGTCAGCCGCTTGGAGTGGTAGGATGTATTTCTCCCTGGAACCTCCCGCTTTATCTATTTACATGGAAAATAGCGCCGGCAATTGCTGCAGGTAACTGCGTTGTAGCGAAACCCAGCGAGATAACACCTCTTACGGCATTTATGCTCGGTGAACTCTGCAAAGAGGCCGGGTTGCCCGATGGGGTACTGAATATCGTCCATGGCTATGGTCAAAGTGCAGGCCAGGCCATTGTAGAGCATCCAGACATCAAGGCTATCTCCTTTACCGGAGGAACTCAGACAGGGGCTAAAATAGCGAAAACAGCTGCCCCCCTATTTAAAAAACTATCCCTTGAACTGGGTGGGAAAAATCCAAATATCATCTTTGCCGATTGCGATTATGATTCGATGCTGGATACAACATTAAAATCTTCCTTCTCGAACCAGGGCCAGATCTGCCTTTGTGGAAGCCGGATCTTTGTGGAAGAGGAAATCTACGATAGGTTTAAAACCGATTTTGTAGATCGTGTAAATAAACTTAGCATAGGCCATCCCAATGACGACCATGTCGATATAGGAGCCCTGGTCTCCGCAGATCATCTTGAAAAGGTTCTCGACTATGTTGAAATTGCTAAAGATGAAGGCGGGACGGTACTGTGCGGGGGAGAACGTTACCAGGTTAAGGGATTTGATGATGGTTATTATATGAGACCCACGGTTATCGAGGTAAGTTCAGACGAATGCCGGGCAAATCGCGAGGAGATCTTCGGACCAGTTGTTACTATCATGCCCTTCCGCAGCGAGGAAGAAGTGCTGGAGATCTCAAATAAGGTGGATTATGGATTATCTGCCACCATCTGGACCAATGACCTGAAACGAGCCATGCGGATGAGCCATGCCATACACTCGGGAATCGTCTGGATAAACACATGGATGCTCAGAGATTTGAGGACACCCTTTGGCGGGGTGAAGAATTCCGGAGTAGGCCGTGAAGGAGGTTTTGAAGTGCTCCGTTTCTTTACTGAACCAAAAAATGTCTGTATCAAATATTAATCTATGGAACTCGGATTAGAAAATAAACGCGCCCTGGTCTGCGGAAGCACACAAGGAATTGGAAAAGCTACTGCAATTGCGCTGGCTGAAGAAGGTGTTACCATTACCTTATTGGCAAGGGATGAACAGCGCCTTAAGGATGTGATTAAAGAAATTCCTGGTAAAGGCCATGACTACCTTGTTGCCGACTTTTTCGAGCCTGCCAAACTGGAGCAAACTATATCAGATTATCTAAGATCCGGTAAGGGATTTCATATCCTTGTTAACAATACCGGCGGACCGAGAAGCGGACCAATTGTGAATGCCACATTAGAGGAATTCAGAAAAGCATTCAATCAGCATCTTATCTGCAATCATGTGTTGGTCCAGGCCCTTCTTCCTTATATGAAGGAATCAGGCTTTGGCAGGATTATAAATGTAATATCAACTTCTGTAAAAGAGCCCATACCCGGGCTTGGTGTCAGCAATACAATCAGGAACGCCGTAGCGAACTGGGCCAAGACCCTCTCGGTTGAACTAGGTGCCTCTGGGATAACCGTCAACAATGTGCTTCCAGGGTTTACCGAAACCGAAAGGCTAAACGAGATAATAAAAATAAAAGCTGAAAAAGAAGATAAGAGCGAAACGGAAATGAGCGAGATCATGAAGCACTACACGCCTGCTCAGCGATTCGCGAAACCTGAGGAAACAGCAGCAGCCATACTTTTTCTCTCCAGTGAAAAAGCAGCCTACATCAACGGAATTAACCTCCCTGTTGATGGAGGTAGAACAAAATCTTTGTAATTTTAATAGAATTAGATACTGAACGTCATGAGCAAATTAGTTTCACCTTTGAATTTTAAGGATTGGATTGAAGAAAACAGGCATCTGCTTAAACCGCCGGTTGGAAACAAGGTAGTGTGGAAAGACAGTGATTTCATCGTAATGGTTGTTGGTGGTCCCAATAGCAGGAAAGACTACCACTATAACGAAACCCCGGAGTTCTTTTACCAGGTTGAAGGAGATATTGTTTTAAAGATCATCGATAAAGGAACTCCAAAAGATGTTCACATCAGGGAAGGAGATATTTATCTGCTCCCGCCTAAGGTACCCCACTCCCCTCAGCGAGGTGCAAATACAGTGGGGCTGGTTATAGAATATAAACGGCCAAAGGGCATGAGAGATGCTTTGATGTGGTTCTGTGAGTCCTGTGTCACTAAGTTATATGAAGAGGATTTCACCCTAAAGAATATTGAAACAGACATGCCTAAGATCTTTGACAATTACTATTCCGACGAAAATAAAAGGAGTTGTCCGAATTGCGGTACGGTAATGCAGCCACCGAAGAAAGTAAAGATCGAAGAATAGATGAGGCGTAAACTTCGTATTAACGGTCATTCCCACCTTCTTCCTTATCCGGAGGAAATTCCCAAGTTTATGAAAGATAAGGGGATTTTTTGGGTGGATAAAGATCGTAAATTCATGCTTCAGAAGGATTGGATGAGACCGGTAACTGATTCCAGTTTCTTCCTCAATGAAAAACTTGAATGGATGAATCGATTTAAGATCGATCATGCCGTTGTCCTGAACCTCTCTCAGTTATATGGCAATGGACTAAGGGTTGAGGAAATGAAACAGGCCCTGCGATTTCAAAACGATTTCAATGCCAAGGTACAGCATGATCATCCCG
>JBFKFP010000137.1:0-7638 GCA_041618535.1 Flavobacteriaceae bacterium | reverse complement strand
GGGAACATATGTTCTCAGATGGACCCTTAATAATGGTTGTTACGATGAAATGAGTCTTACCATAAACAGCTGTATTGATGTAGATTTCGACGGTGTTGATGATTATGTAACCTTTAAGAATAATTATCCATTAGATGCCGGATCCTTTACGGTAAGCCTGTGGGTTAAGCCGAATTCTACCAACGGAACCAAGACACTGCTTTCAAAACGAATCGCCGGCCTGAATACAGGATACGAATTCGTTCTTCAGAATGGCACGCCAACATTTAATTGGTATTCATCTTCTGGCAATGGCTCGGTTAACGCAGCATATACCATCAATACATCGCGTTGGTACCACCTATCAGTCAGCTATGACGGAGCAGCATACACCATGTATATAGATGGAATTGATGTTACCGGAACCACCTCGGGGACTGTAAACGCACCCGAGACTTCAGCGGCCAACGTGGAATGCCTTGTTGGTGCCAGGGACGGCGCATCCGGTTTCAGCAACAACGCTGAAAATTATTATCACGGATGGATGGATGAATTGCGTATTTGGAATACAGCTCTTACAGCCGACCAGATCAGGCATATGATGAATCAGGAAATCGATGATAATGGCGGTGCGGTTCGCGGCCTAATTGTACCATTGGATATTCCTGGAATTACCTGGGCTAACCTGGACGGATATTACAGGATGAATGAAAATTGCGGTTATTTCGCAGCCTATAAAGGCGTTAACGGAAGATTGAGAAATATCAATACCGCTATGCCACAAACGGCGCCAATTCCATATACATCGCGTGTAGATGGCCAACTTTGGGGAACCGATAATACATGGACGCATTTCAGCGTTTGGGATCCGCCTAACAGCAATGGTGTGGACGGAACTCCGATTGATTGGAATATAGCGGTGATCTCTCATGATATCGAGTCGGGTAACCGGGATATAACTTTACTGGGGCTCCTTTCCGATACAGCCAATAAAACCCTTGAGGTCTTTGATCCGGGTACGGCTATGGATGAAACCAACGACGGTCAGTTTGTTCGAGTAACCCATTATCTGTTATTAGACGGAATTATCGACCTGTATGGGGAATCACAACTTGTGCAGGACATGAACAGCATTTTGGACCCGATCAGTACAGGAGGTGTTGAGAGAGATCAGCAGGGTACTACCAACTTGTACAATTACAACTATTGGAGTTCACCTGTAAGTGTCTCGAACGGCTCCACTATAAACAACGATTATAGTGTTGGCGCAATCCTTTATGACGGTTCCAACAGTAATAATCCTCTGGCGTTGCAATGGACGAGCAGTTATGATGCAAATCCTTCAACAACACCTATAACCCTTAGCCGCAGATGGCTTTGGGTGTATGAGAATTATCCGGAAAACACCTATGCCGATTGGCGTTACCTGGCCGAAACCGGAACATTACCTGTTGGTTTAGGTTTCACCATGAAAGGCAGCGGAGTTGGAGACCCTGTAAATGATGTACAGAATTATGTGTTCATCGGACTACCAAATAACGGGGTGATAAGCAACCCCATCAACGCAGGCTATCAATCGGTTGTTGGAAATCCATATCCGTCAGTAATTGATGGTGACCAATTTATCAATGACAATATTCCCGGACCCGGAAACGGCAGTATAGACGGCACCTTGTATTTCTGGGAGCATTATACATCAAATGTTACACACATTCTCGAATTTTATGAAGGTGCTTATGCCACTTATAATTTAACTGGAGGTGTTGGGGCGGTAATTCCGGATGGAATCAGTGGAGCTGGTTCATCAACCAAGACCCCGGGAAGATATATTCCTGTAGGCCAAGGGTTCTTTGTGACCGCAAGTCCTTCTGGTGGAAATGTGACCTTTAATAATGGTCAAAGGATTTTTGTAAGAGAATCTGCAGGAACATCTGTATTTATGGAGGCCAACGACCAGGATCTGGTCATTGATCTGAATTCAGAAGGTCCGGTATCAACCGAAGGCGAGGAGGAGATCAGTCCTGTTGATGAGGTGCAGCGTATACGGATCGATTTCAAATCTCCCAACATTGTCAACCGGCAGTTGCTTCTCGGATTTATTCCTGAAAGCTCGGCTACCGATGGATTTGACTATGGCTACGACGCACCTATAAGTGATATGCTTGAAAATGACATGGCATGGATCATAGAGGATGAGCCATATGTAATCCAGGGAGTCGGAGATTTTGTTCCGACCAATCTTTATCCTCTGGGCATGTACCTGCAGCAGGGTGGTAAGGTCAAGATATCATTGAATTCTCTTGAGAATTTTGATTTCAATGTGGAAGTATTTATTTACGACTCACTCATGAATACACAGATCAGTCTAAATCAAGGGGACTTTGAAATGATTCTTGATCCGGGAGATTACCTCGACCGTTTCTATATAACCTTCAGTAAACTCAATACCCTCGATATTGATGAGTTTGAAATTTCGAATATGCTGATCAATTACCTGCAGGATTCCGAAGAGCTTTTCATCAAAGTACCGGATACCAGCACTATCAAATCGGTAAGGATCGTGAATCTGCTCGGACAGGAAGTCGGTAATTGGGAAACATTTGATCAGCCGTATAACAATGAGCTCAGACTGGCAGTAAAAGACCTTCCTTCCGGACCCTATGTGATTCAAGTCGAGACGGAAAATGGTCAGGCCAACAAAAAGATAATTATAGGTCGTTAGGCCTTAGATGAAGAGCACTGAAATAAGATTTTTCTTTAATTTTAGTGCTTTTCATCGATTTTTTATGCGTTTTATAGATTTTTTTAAGAGATTTTATTAGATTTGGAATGGTATTCTGTAAAGAATTCCCCCAAACCCGAATCTCGAAATGAAAAAGATCTACTTAAGTATTTTCTTTTTGTTCTTCCTTTCCACCCAGATCGGACAAGCACAGATCAAGCGTGTAAGAGTGAATTTTAATTCTCCTCTAAACCTTAACAGAGAGTTGCTTTTGGGATTTACCCCTAACGGGGAGGCTACCGATGGGTTCGATTACGGATATGATGGTGGTGTTCCCGATACCTGGCCAGATGACTTAAACTGGATAATTGAAGAGAACAGATACGTTATTCAGGGGGTTGGGGAATACCATGAGTCAAAGACCTACCCGTTCTGGTTAAACCTTTCGAACACGGGAAACAGTACTATTTCACTTATCTCGACCGAAAACTTCACGGAAAGTGTTACAGTCTATATCTACGATAGTTTAGATAACACCTACCATAACATCAGTGAACAGCCACTAACCCTCAACCTGACCCCCAGCGAATATGAAAACCGGTTCTTTATCGCTTTCCAGCTGCCTGCCGAGCCGGAGGGAACGCTTTCGCTGTCTGATGAAAACAGCATTCCCGAATTGGAGTTCTACCAGTCAGGGCAGGAAAACAAAATTATTATCTCTCCAAAGGGCGGAACGGAGATCAATTCAGTTTCCGTCTACAATTCTATAGGACAGAAAATTCTATCAAAAACACTGAATTCCTATTCTGATGTGAAACTACACTTACCCTATCTGCAGTCTCAGGTGCTGTTAATCGAGATCAAGACCAATAAGGGACGCATCATTAAGCGAATTCTGATTTAGCAGATAAACTAACAGAACACATCACATTTTATTCACCAGGTTTGATCTTGATAATTATTTGATTTTCAAATCTTTGTTAATCAATATTGGAACTAATGCATTTTATCGATGAAAATGCCGTTATTCCATGATATTGACCTCTTATCGATCAACGATTTTTTTTTGTCAAAAAAATCGGTCCTTTCATCTAATATATTCGCATTAAAACCCAGAAATTAGGCATTTCAAAGGGTATTTGTAATTTTTGTTATTGCTATTAATCTCAGTCCATAAATTATTAGCATAAATAAATCGAAATTGAGTTTGAAGCTCGTTTCAATATGCTTAATTTTCCTGTCCCTCAAGGTTTGTTTAAGTCGTATCTAATCGTTGTGCCTTTAGCAATGCAGCCAATGAAGTATTTAGTTACATTAACTGCCATTTTATTAACCGTTTTTACCGGCCTCTCCCAAACCAAAGAGCAGGACAGCCTGACCATTCAATTGGCCTTTCAGCAGGAAACGACAGATAAGATAGACACCTCTATTCTGCTGATCAAATCACTTTATAACTCCGGCGACTACACCAAGGCCTTGCGATATGTTCAGGAAAGTGAGGAACTGGCCTCCAAATTACAATACAGCAAAGGCACCGCTGAAATCCGTTACTTCAAGGCCCTGATCTACACACAAAGAGAAGATTACTACAACGCCCTCGACAACTATAATAAATCACTGAGTATTTATTCCCAGATAAGGGATTCTCTCGGAATGGCTAAGGTGAATAATAGCCTTGGTCTTATTGAGATAAGAAGAGGAAATTACAATAAGGGACTTCAACATGCCCTGGAAGCCATTGCAGTTTTTGAAAAGAACAATTTAAGTGAGGAGCTCAGCATGGCGTACAGCAATCTCGCTGAAGCCTATTATCAGACCGAACGGTATGAAGAGGCTCTTGAGTACAATACTAAAGCTCTGGATCGATTCACAGCCCTGAACAATCTTGAAGGAATAAAACAAAGTACCAAGAATATTGCAGAATTATATGCCATTCAGAAGGAACACAGGAAGGCTATCGATTTCTTCGAGACCGCCCTTTCTATACTGGACCCGGAGCTGGACACAGACCTCAGAGGTGATATCCTTCCAAATCTTGGCGAACAATACCTGCTGTTCCGGGAATATGATAAGGCAAGACCATATCTGCTGGAAGGACTTAAATATAACAGGGATAATAACAACGACCTTGGGATTTTCAAATCACTGAACAACCTTGCCAATCTGAACCTTCAACTTAAGAATCTCCGTCTTGCTGAAAATCAGCTAAACGAAGCTATTTATGTTGGACAAGACGTTGATGACAGTCAAGAATTTCTGAAGCACTACGGACTGAGAAAAACACTGGATTCTACAAAAGGTGACTTCAGAAGTGCCCTTGACTGGCAACGTCAGTATTATGAGTTAAAGCAGCGGATCGCCGATGAAAAAAGACCTGTTTTAACGGATCCTCCTGCAGAGGAGGTAAATCCTATAGTGGATGAACCCAAGAAAGAAAGCCAGGCCTCAGACCCGGAACTTATCAAGACCAATAAAACGTTATGGTATGTTATTTATGGCCTTGGAGGGTTGCTGATTGCGGCAATAGCCTATCTCATCTCTATTCTGACCAAAGGAGGTGACCAAAACCGCCAGCTTAAATTCCTGATGGACAAAAACAAGGAATACAAGGCACAAAACGATGAGCTTGTAGAGCAGAACAGACACCTTGAAGAGATGAATCATGTAAAAGACCGATTGTTCTCAATTGTTTCACACGACCTTAAAGATTCCATTACTTCCATTAAGGCATTCTTAGACCTCCTGAAAGAAAACAGCATTTCCGAGAGGGAATTCAATGAGCTCATACCAGAACTCAGCGATAATGCGGATAATGCTTCTGCACTGCTTCTAAATTTGCTGAACTGGTCTAAATCTCAGATGCAGAATCTTGAACCAAAACCCGAATTGTTCAATGTCCAGGAGGTGTTTCAGGAGAAATTGCAACTCATTGACAAAAAGGTTAAAAAGAAACGAATTGTCCTGCTTGATGAGTCTATCAAAGGCTTCGTATTTGCCGATAAAAGCATGATAGAGATCGTGATTCAGAATCTGCTGGCCAATGCGGTTAAATTTTCAAGGGTAGGTGATGTCATAACTGTTTCGAACAGGGAGAAGAATGGTAAGTGTCTGATCTCTGTGGAAGATACGGGAGTCGGGATTTCTGCTGAAAATCAGAAGAAGATCTTCGGAACCGGAGGATTCACCACCAGAGGAACCCATGATGAGAAAGGCACGGGTCTTGGACTGTCAATTTGTAAACAGCTGGTTGAAATGAATAATGGTCGTATCTGGGTTGAAAGTGAGATTGGCCATGGCAGCAAGTTTTTTGTTGAATTACCCAATACAGACAACCTTTAATGATTAAATAGACGATCACCTGAGACCCGTCTATGAATACCTGTCTGGCTAAATTCAGGATCTGGGAAGAAAAACCTCAGCCATCATGCAGCGCGCGCTGCCACCACCACAAGTTTCAATCGTCTCCAGGTCACTGAAAAGAAGATCCCCGTGCTTCTGCAGTGTTCGTATTTGATCTGGAGTTAAACTATTATAAGCTGCTAAGCTCATCACAATCACGGGATTGCCCTCAACGGTTTTCACCTGTAACATGTTTCCTGCAAATTTTGTGACCTGTTCCTCGTCTATCTCTATGATTTCCTTTTTCGAGTCTTTCAGATGCTTTAGCACATTCTTTCTCTCAAATTTATCATCGATGGAATCAAGACAGATAACTGCAAATGACTCTCCCACGCACATCATAACGTTGGTATGATATATGGGAAGTCTCTCCCCTTCCACCGACTGGTTCGCGGTAAATACAACAGGAAGATAATCAAAGTCTTCACAGAATTCAATCAACAGGGATTCATGGGCGCGTTCCGACAGGGCGCAATAGGCTTTTCTGTTTACCCGATCAAGGATAAGGCTTCCCGTACCTTCAAGAAACAGACCCTCTTCCTCGGCCGAGGAATAATCCATCACGCTTTCGATATGATATCCTTCAGTTTCAACTTTCCGAAGAACACCTTCCCGCCTTTCCAGGCGCCTGTTCCTCGCGAACATTGGATAAAGAACTACGGTGCCGCCTTCATGAAAGGAGATCCAGTTGTTCGGAAAATGAGCGTCAGGGGTATCGAGATCATCCTCGGTTTTAAAAACGATCACCCTTATCCCCGCTCCCCTCAATTCTTCTACAAAGTTATCGAACTCCTGGCCGGCGTTTTTCTTTAATTCCGTCCTGCTTTCATCAAGTTCAGACATGGGAACCTGGAAATAATTATTGACCATGGTTTGTTCATTGGTCCTGAAGTGAGTAGGCCTCACCATTAGGATGGTATCGGTAATCTGCTTCATCCGAAGGAGGTTAATTATTAAGCCTCTAAAAATACATTTACTTATTCGTTTATCAAGCGATAAATTAAAATTGCTGTGCGTTTTGTTAGATCCTCAATAGTACTCAGGTTAACGGTCTCTTCCGGCGTATGAGCGCCACTTCCCATGGTTCCCAGACCGTCGAGGCAATCTACATATTCAGCAACAAATGACACATCCGCCGCTCCGCGCCTTCCCGGATCATAGGCCTCAACAGGGCCTTGTTTAAGATCGAGGCTTACCCGATTAAGAGTCTCAAGAAGTTCCTGATTTCCCTTGCTTGGAGGCATGGCCGGGTAACTGTCAATAAAGGTGATCTCAGCTGAGGTCTTTGGCAGATTCTCCGAAACGATTTCTCTCATTTTCTCCCGTGCTCTTTCCCTCTGTTCTTCTGAAATGAACCTCAGTCCGCCATAAGTGACCGCAGTTTGAGCAACCACATTGCTTTTTCCAAAAACATCACCCTTACTCAGCTCCTGTTGATAATTCATGGTGGTGCCACCCAAGATGATCCCCGGATTGAAGGTCAGAAATTCCTCTCCCCTAACTTCCTCGTAAAACCGATGAAGTATCCTTGACAATTC
>JBFKFP010000136.1:0-7681 GCA_041618535.1 Flavobacteriaceae bacterium | reverse complement strand
ATGCTGTAATTGATACGGGCTTCAGAATTCTGGAGATTTTTTTCGCCAATTCGTCTTGCCTGGCCTTCAAGATCATCCCTAAAACGAGGGGAATCCCAAGGATTATGACCACCATTTTCATCAATTTCCAGGGATCTACCTCAACCTGCCTTAAAATCACCGCGGTAGGCTCATATAAGCTGCCGTAAAGCTGAAAATTCAGAGGGGTCAAGACTATAGCCATGGAAGTGGCAAAGGCCGTAAGGCTCACAGACAGGGCAGAATTACCCTTGGCAAGATGTGTTAAAAAGTTCGAAATGTTACCACCCGGGCAGGCTGCTATGAGTATCATTCCAAGGGCTATGCTCGGGGCCGGTTCAATGGATATAACAAGAAGAAAGGTCAGCAAGGGTAACAGTATAAATTGGCTGATAACACCAAGCAGGATCAGCTTAGGATTCTTCAACAGCTTCCTGAAGTCATCCACCCTGATCCCCAGGGCCACTACAAACATAAATGCTGCCAGGGTAAAGTTAAGCAGGGTCTGACTCTGCTCATCGAAGATTATTCGTGCCTCATCTATTTCCTGACAGATCATGAAACCGCAGACCCATTTGAGACCTCATCGGAAGGTGTTAATAAGATAACATTCCGCCCTTCCACGGCTCCCAGTATGAGGCACTCACTTTTAAAGTCAGCAATTTTCTTTTCAGGGAAGTTGAGGACGGCGACCACCCTTTTGTTAAGCAGTTCATCCTTGTTATAAAGAGTTGTGATCTGGGCAGATGACCTTCTCGTTCCCAATTCGCCAAAATCAATTACGAGTTTAAAAGCCGGATTTCGAGCCTCCGGAAAATCGTGCACTTCAATTATAGTACCTACCCGCAGGTCAACCCTGGAAAAATCGTCAAAATTTATAGTATCGCTCATTTTTTAAAAATACGAATTATTGCGATATTGCAGGGAAATCAAATCTTATGGCCAGAACTCCGTCTAATATGCTCCCTTTAGGGACGCGTGCACCAGAATTTGAGCTTTTTGATACCGTT
The DNA here is from genome assembly GCA_041618535.1 of Flavobacteriaceae bacterium. Lineage (GTDB taxonomy): Bacteria > Bacteroidota > Bacteroidia > Flavobacteriales > Flavobacteriaceae > SHLJ01. The sequence continues at coordinate 6,653 of JBFKFP010000136.1, read as the reverse complement.
AGTCAGCAGCGTTTAAAATTAAACGACCTGAAAGGTGAAGAAGGGACTGTCGTGATGTTTATCTGCAATCACTGCCCCTTTGTTGTTCATGTGAATGATCAGCTGGTACGGACCGCCAATAAGTATTTAGGTAATGGGATTGCTTTTATTGCAATTTCAAGCAACGATGTGGAGAACTATCCCCAGGACAGTCCAGAAAAGATGTGGGAGCAGGCCGCAAACCTGGGTTATCCGTTTCCTTATCTCTATGATGAAACTCAGGAAGTAGCAAGGGCATATGATGCTGCCTGTACGCCAGATATTTATTTATTCGACAGGGATTTAAAACTGGTTTACAGGGGTCAGCTCGATGGTTCAAGGCCTGATAATGGCATTCCGGTTACCGGTGAAGACCTTCATCATGCCCTGGACTGCCTGCTATCCGGTTCTGTTAACCATAAACCTCAAAAGCCGTCCATTGGTTGTAATATCAAATGGAAGTGATACCAGTATCTGTTTTCAACGTGAAAATTAAAAAATTATAAAAGAAAATATGCGAAAACTTGGATGGATAATAGCGATTTTGGGATTGATCTCCTGTTCCTCTACCGACGATGGGGGCGGGACAAATAATGATAACAACAATACAGCGAGGACAGATATTCCTGACCCCGCTTTTGAACAGGCATTGATAGAATTGGGGTTTGATAATGTTTTGGATGGCAGTGTGGCGACGAGCAGTATTGAAAACATCACTGACCTTGTAATGAATGATAAGGGAATCTCCAGCCTCGAAGGCCTCTCCGATTTCAGCAGTTTGGTTAACCTATGGGTAAATGATAATATGCTCAGTTCCATTAATATATCACAGAACAGCAACCTTAAGTTTATTTTTGCTGAACGCAACAGCCTTTCCGAGATCAATGTCGTCAACCTTTCCAGCCTGGAAAAGCTGGGTTTAAACGGGAATCAGTTAACCAGTATTGATGTCACTAATAACTTCGATCTTGAACAGCTTGTAATACCTGATAATTCTATCGAAAATATAGATGTTTCCAGTAATTTCTCGCTGACCATTCTCAATGTAATCAATAATCCGCTGACCTGTATCAGGGTAAATTCCGAACAGTTTACGAACACCCCATCCGGATGGCAGAAAGACCCGGAAGATGAATACGCATTCACCTGCAATTAGATCTCAGGTCCACCCATATTTTTTGATACAATTGAGGATATGGGCATAATGATGATTACTGTGCCATGCATAAAGAGCGATGTTTTGCCTTATTGCCAACTCTATCTTATACTCCGGATGGATGAAAGTTCTGTCGAGCTCGGTGTCTGAAAGCCCTTTCAACAGCTTTACCAACTTATAATGAATAGCCGACAACTGAGCCAGTGATGGCTCAATAGCACCTGATTTGCTGTCATGTAACTCGGCCCAGCGATCTTCGTGATAAGTCTTGATAACAGGTTTGTCTTCTGTGAGGGCCCATTTAAAACGGATATAGCTATGGGTGTGGCTGTCAGCTACATGATGAACTACCTGGCGGATGGTCCAACCATCCGGACGGTAAACTGTATCGAGCTGTTCACCGGAAAGCCCGGATACCAAAAACTCTAATTTTCCCGGAAATTCAGATAAGATTTCGATCCATTTTACCACATCGGTTTCGGTGATATTTTCGGGAAGTTGAAACCTGCCAACCGGATATCGAAGCCTCTCCAGTTCCTCGGGGTTTGATAATGTCATGATCATTTATTTATTCAAAGGTCGGATATTATATTAAAACACCCCGAAAAGAAAAAAGCACTTCCGAAGAAGTGCTTTTCAACCAACCAATCAACATCAACTACTTAGGCATCACTACCGTATCGATGATGTGGATAACACCGTTTGATCCCATTACATCGGTTTTCACAATCTGGCTGTAGTTGCCATTTTGATCTTTCAGGTAGATTTTGCCCTCCTTGCTCATCACCTTAATGGCAGCACCATTTAAGGTTTTCAAATCTACTTTGCCATTTCCTTTTTCAAGCGCAGCAACAACGTCACTGGCAGCAATTTTTCCGCTGATTACGTGATAGGTAAGTATTCCGGTTAATGCTTCCCTGTTTTCGGGCTCTAATAAAGATCCCAATGTATCTGAATCTATTTTTCCGAAGGCTGCATTAGTTGGGGCAAATACTGTAAATGGTCCGTCTCCCTTTAACGCACCAACCAGGTCGGCAGCTTTTAAGGCAGTAACAAGGGTTGAAAAGTCATCAACTGAAACAGCGATGTCAACAATATCTTGCTTGTTCTGAGCGGTTGCGGTGTTGGAGAATCCTATCATAAGGATACTTGCGATGATAAATACTACTTTTTTCATTTCTTTTAATTTTTAATTCGATTAATTTTTACGTTGTAAAGCGCTTCTACTATTAATTACACGACGGAATAGTGGATGGATGAGTCTTCACACTTTTTATCATTTTTTTAACTACATTTAACAAAGTGGAGAATGAATCCCAACTCATACAGGCCTTTCGAACAAAAGACTCCAAAGCGCTTTCAATTCTTTATGATAATTATTCGGGTGCTATCTTCGGACTGATCATCAGGATGTGCCATGATCGCGAGATGGCAGAAAATCTTTTGCAGGACACCTTTGTAAAAGCCTGGGAAAATGCTTCTTCCTACGACCCTGAAAAAGGTCGATTTTATACATGGCTTTATCGGATTGCTAAAAACATCACCCTCAATGCTTTAAGAAAAGACAGGAACCTCATCCAAAACGACGATTTGAGTGTATATGAAAATAGAGGGGAGGAGAACAAGTTGGATTTTACCGAACTCAATGGTTCGATTCAAAAACTGGAAGCTCATCATAAACGAGCCATAGACCTTGTCTATTTTAAGGGCTATACACACAAAGAGGCTCATGAGATCATGAAGGTTCCTCTTGGCACGTTTAAATCATATGTGCGACAGGCTTTGAAACAGTTAAGGGAGAATTATGAAATGGAATAGTACTTACATACGGAAGAAAGGTCTGCTGGAGTTGTACCTGCTGGATGAACTCAGTGATGATGATCGGCGCGCTGTTGAGGGGGTGCTGGACCGTGATCCCGACCTAAAGCTGGAATTGACAGCCCTTGAGGTCCAGTTTGAACAACTCGGCCTGGAAAATGCTGTAATACCCCCGGAAAATATTAAGTCGGCACTTTTAAACAGATTGGATTCTCCTTCTGTGAAATCGAAGGAGATACCGGTTATTTCAATCGATAAGAGAATCAAGACACCGTCGTATTTTTATATTGCCGCGAGTTTGGCTGCCATTCTACTGATCAATTCCGTATGGATGTACCAGAATTGGCAAAGGGCCGAAAAAAGATTGGATGCCATGACATCTGAAACAGAAGGTCTGCAGGATCAGTTGGCCAGCCTGGAATCGAAATTGAAGGAAACGGCAGACTGGTTCAATATGGTGAATGATCCTGGATCGAGAAAACTCGTAATGAGCGGCAATAGTTTGTCTCCTCAGTCTGTGGCCGTGGTTTATCTTAATTCAGATGATGAGAAAGTAATGATCAAAACCGACGGATTGGCTGAATTGGAGCCCGATAAGACCTACCAGGTATGGGCCGATGTAGAAGGCGAGATGATAGATATGGGAGTCATCCCCAAGGGCCAGGATATGGTTGATCTGAAATATATTGCCAAGGCCGAGTCCTTAAATATCACCATAGAACCGGCAGGAGGCAATGATCATCCTACGGTTGAGGCACTGATCACAAATGTGCTCCTTTAACTTACCTTCATCAATTCAACATCGAAAATCAAAGTCGCATTCGGAGGAATTACCCCACCGGCTCCCTTGCTTCCGTAAGCCAGGTCTGAAGGAATAACGAAACGAGCCTTATCACCAACTTTGAGAAGACTGATCCCCTCATCCCATCCGGGAATTACCTGTCCAATTCCTAACTGGAAATCAATAGGCTGATTTCTTTTATAGGACGAATCAAAAACGGTTCCATCAGCAAGCTGACCCCTGTAATGGACACTTACCTTGTCACCTTTTTTGGCCGATTGGCCATCTCCTTTCTGAACGATTTGATAACGCAACCCACTTGAAGTCTTTTCAAAACCGGCAGCTAATTCATTAAGTTGCACTTCCTGCTCAGCTTTTTCTTTCTCAAGCCTTTCGGCCTTCGATGCCTCAAATGATGTGAAAGCCTCTTTAGCATTAAAATTTTCTGCTTTGGCACCTACCCTTATGATCTCAACCTTCTCGATAAGGTCGTCCTGGCTGATTTTATCAACTACTTCCTGACCTGAATTCACCTTGCCAAATACCGTATGATTGTTATCTAACCATGGGGTAGGCACATGAGTTATAAAGAACTGGCTTCCGTTGGTGCCTGGACCGGCATTGGCCATGGAAAGCACTCCTGGTCCGTCATGTTTTAAGTCAGGATGGAATTCATCGTCAAACTGGTAGCCAGGGTTACCGGTTCCAGTTCCGAGCGGACAACCTCCCTGGATCATAAAATCGGATATCACCCGGTGAAATTTTAATCCGTCATAATATGGCTCACCCGGGGCCTTTGCAGAATTCTCCATCTCACCTTCGGCCAGGGCAACAAAATTACCAACCGTTCCCGGTGTTTTTTCGAATTCAAGGTCGATTAAAATTTCTCCTTTTGAAGTTTTGATCTTTGCGTATAGTCCGTCTTGCATGTTTTTATGTTTAGAGCGGCAAAGATAGGCCTTTCTAAAACAAAGAGAAAGTGGGAAACAGGGAAATTAGTTAGCGACCTCACTGATGAATTTGATCCGGTAAAGACGAAGTTCCTCGTCCTCATAATCCCCATCGAATTCATCGATTGCAACAGAGATCTTATCGGTCTCCGATTCCATAAAATAATCATGGATCTCTTCCTGCTGATCCTCGTCAAGGATCTCATCAATCCAGTAAGAAATATTCAATTTTGTACCGGAATAAACTATCGCCTCCATCTCCTTGATGAATTCCGGCATTTCCATCCCCTTGGACGAAGCAATATCATCAAGAGGTAATTGTCGGTCTATATTTTGTATGATGAACAGTTTAAGAGCTGAATTGCTTCCTGTAGACTTTACCACAAGATCATCGGGACGCATAACATCATTCTCTTCCACGTAGCGGCCGATAAGTTCCACGAATTCCTTTCCATACTTCGTGGCCTTTCCTTCACCAACACCATGCACATTGGATAACTCGTCAAGATTAACAGGATATTTCAGCGCCATATCCTCGAGCGAAGGATCCTGAAAAATTACGAATGGAGGCACACCGCGTTTCTTCGCCACCTGTTTCCGCAAATCCTTGAGCATCTTCAGTAGTTTATCGTCAGCAGCTCCACCCCCCGATTTCGTTGCTGTTATCACTGTATCATCACCCTCATCATCGTATTTATGATCTTCAGTCATCATAAATGGCTTCTGTGAATCGATAAAAGACTCGCCCTCTGAGGTCAATTTCAGTACACCGTAAGACTCTATATCCTTTCTTAACAGACCGCTTACAAGGACCTGGCGGATAAGTGCCATCCAGAAGGAATCCTCTTTCTCATCACCAACACCGAATATCGGCAGTTCGTTAGTCCTGTGAGAAATAATTAAGGCATTTGGCCTGCCGATCAATACATTTACAAGGTCTTTGGCCTTATACTTTTCATTGGTGGCATCGACCGTTTTTAACAGGATTTGGACTTCCTTACCAGCTTCTACCTTTTTCTTCGGATTCCGGACATTGTCATCCATATCCCCTCCTTCACCGGTTTCATTGTCGAACTCTTCTCCAAAATAATGCAGCATAAATTTCCTCCGGGAGATAGACGTTTCGGCATAGGCAACAACCTCCTGCAAAAGCGCATGACCAATCTCCTGCTCTGCTACCGGTTTTCCTGCCATGAATTTCTCAAGCTTTTCTATGTCCTTGTAGGAATAAAATGCCAGGCAATGGCCTTCACCGCCATCACGGCCTGCACGGCCCGTTTCCTGGTAATAGCTCTCAATACTTTTGGGAATATCATGATGTATCACAAAGCGCACATCTGGTTTGTCTATTCCCATTCCAAAAGCGATCGTAGCTACAACAACATCCGCATCTTCCATCAGGAACATATCCTGATGCCTGCTCCTGGTCTTGGCATCAAGTCCAGCGTGATAGGGTACGGCGTTGATACCATTTACCTGTAACACCTGTGATAACTCCTCTACTCTTTTCCGGCTAAGGCAATAAACGATACCCGATTTCCCGGAATTCTGCTTGATGAACCGAATAATATCGGCGTCGACCGTTTTGGTCTTTGGTCGAACTTCATAATATAGATTGGGCCTGTTAAAAGAAGCTTTAAAGGTATTTGCATCGGTAATGCCGAGATTCTTCAATATATCCTCCTGTACCTTGGGTGTAGCCGTGGCAGTTAAACCAATAATAGGGATATCTACTCCCATTCGTCCTACAATATTCCTGAGATTCCTGTATTCCGGCCTGAAATCATGCCCCCATTCACTTATGCAATGCGCCTCGTCTATGGCCATGAAGGAGATGGTTACTGAACGGAGGAAATCAATATATTCCTGTTTGGTTAGCGATTCTGGAGCTACGTATAAAAGTTTGGTTATCCCTTTACGAATATCTGAT
>JBFKFP010000135.1:0-7683 GCA_041618535.1 Flavobacteriaceae bacterium | reverse complement strand
AGGAGAGACAAGGCTAATTAAAACCTAAAACGATGAGATTAAAATTCTTATTTATGATAGTCTGCAGTTTGACAATAGCCATTAGCTTCGGTCAACAGCGTGTGCAGAAAACTAAGAAATCTATAAACACGGCTAAGGATGTGACAATAGATTTGAACACCAGTCATACCAATATCGAGATAGATACCTGGGACAGAAACAAGGTTGAAGTGGAGGCTTATATTGAAAGTGATAAGCTCAGTAAAGAAGAGCTCGAAAAAATTGCTGAGAACTGGGTTGTTGATATCAAAGGAGACAACGATGGCGTATTGATCCGGACCAGTGGAAATTACCATTTGAATTTCGATTTTGACTTTGCTTCAGAGGAGGTTTCTCAAGCTTTGAGAGAACTTCAGCTTAAGTTGGCTGAAATGCCGCCCATGCCAGCGATGCCGGAGATTCCGCCAGTACCTGAATTGAATTTTGAAATGCCGGAAATGCCCGAGTTGCCTGAATTACCGGAACTGCCGGAAGGCATGTATGATGTGAATTTTGACACAAAGAAATATGAAAAAGAAGGCGAGGCTTACCTCGAGCGTTGGAGCCGGGAATACGAAGAAAAGTATGGCAAGGAATTCAAGGATAAAATGAAGGCCTGGGCCAGGGAATTCTCCAAAATAGATTTTGATTCCTACTCCAGGGAAATGGAGATCTGGGGTGAAAAATTTGGTGAAAGATTTGGTGAGGACTATGCCCGGAAAATGGAGAAATGGGGCGAGGAATTCGGTAAGCGATTCGAAGGTGAATGGGCTGAGAAAATAGAGAAATGGGGTGAGGAATTCGGCGAGAGTTTTGGCAAGGATATGGAGAAATGGGGTGAAGAATTCGGAGAAAAATTTGGCAAAGACATGGAGAAGTGGGGCGAAGAATTTGCCAGGGACATGGAAAAATGGGGTGAGGAGTTTGAAGAAAAATATGGCAAGGACTTCGAAAAATGGGGCGAGGAATGGGAGAAGCGTGCTGCCGAACGCGATAAGCGATTTGCAGAACGCGAGCAGCAACGCGCCGAGCGGATGGAAGAAAGGGAACGTTTACTGGCTGAGCGGATGGCTGAGCGTGAAGCCCGCAGGGCGGAGATGAGAGAGCGTGCTTTTTTGCAAAAGGATAAGGTAAAGCGAACTATAAAGATCAGGATGCCAAAGGATGCTAAATTAAAGCTGGATGTCAGGCATGGTGAACTGAAAGTCAGTTCAATTATAAAAGACATAAGAGCAGACCTTACGCATTCGAAATTAGCAGCTGCAGGCATTGATGGGAGAAATTCTTCCATCAATGCTTCTTACACACTGGTAGATATAAAAGAGTGGCGGGCCGGGAACCTCTATCTAAATTTCGTTGATAATGCAAGCCTGAATGCTGCTAAATCCATAAGCCTCACATCCAATTCTTCTAATGTCAATATCGATAACATTACCGAAAATGCCATAATAGATGGTAGTTTTGGAGATTTGATTATTAAAAAAGTATCAGAAACATTCAATAATCTCAATATTATTCTCGAGAACAGTGACGCATTTATACAGCTGCCAAAAACCGATTATGACCTCATATTCAGGGGCAGCCGGTCAAAGCTGAACGAAAAACCTACCGATAAATATATGGCCAATAGTTATCCTGACGGATCCGGTTCAAAAAAAACAATCCTTATAAATGCGAAATTCAGTAATGTAGTCATGAACTGATTTTCTGCCTATTGCCTCGCTGAGTGATCTGCTTTTCTGAAAAAACCTTCCCGATTCCCAATCCGATTATCACACCAACAAGATCGGTGACTGAGAACCAAAGCGGATGTGGGATCATGATCAAATTGATGATAGTGCCCGCCAAAAGAAATATCCCCACTATATAGGAAGGTATAATCGTTATTTTTGCAATTCGCGCTGCAACTGTCATTCCCGCGATAATTCCTAATAAATGAGCAACTGCGACCATGATCAAGGCTCCCGTCGGAATACTGTCTATATTCTCTTTAATCCATTGAATATCAGTGGGATCTGCTTCTTTCGGTAGTGGAAAAACTTCAGAACCCAAAAATTCAAAACCAAAAATGACAGCTGAAGCAACGATCAGGCCCGCGATTACGGCCAATACGCTCCTCATCTTAATTGTTGAATTTAGTTAGTTAATCCAAGTTATAAAAAAAATCCCAAAGCCATTAACTTCGGGATTATCAATGTACAGATTAATTTGATTTCTATTCGTCAACAAGCACCCAGTCACCTTTATCTATAAGCGGGATGGCCTGCTTGTATTTCATGGTCTTATTCTCACCGCTCATCACGTGCTTTATGGTAACACGGTCGTTACGGCCTATTTTGGGACGTTCTCTAACTATAGTCTCTACAATCTGCTGTTGTCCCTGGGTATTGGCGCCTGCTGCCCGGCTTTGAGCAGCCCTCTCATCAATATTCGGGATCTCCTCCTTGCTGGTCTGAAGCTTCTCCTGCTTCCTAGCCCGGGCCTCCCGGATGGTATCTGCTGTTTCCTGTGGGATCTCTCCCTTGAATAAGAAGGAGATAACATCGCGATTTACCTGGTCTATCATGGCCTTGAATAGTTCAAACGACTCAAATTTATAGATCAGCAGAGGATCCTTTTGCTCGTGAACTGCGAGCTGAACAGATTGCTTCAGCTCATCCATTTTACGCAAATGGGTTTTCCAGGCCTCATCGATTATAGCCAGGGTGATATTCTTTTCAAAATCTGTAATAAGCTGCTTACCGTTGGTTTCAAAAGCTTTTTTCAGATCTGTGATCACCTGCAGGGTTTTGATCCCGTCTGTGAATGGCACGACAATACGCTTGTAACGGTCACCCTGGTTCTCGTATACATTTTTGATAACCGGGAATGCCAAATCCGCATTGCGCTCCATCTTTTCTGCATAATGCCCGTAGGCCGATTTGTAGACGAGACTGCTGAGCTCCTGAATACTCTTTTCTCCAAATTCTGATGGAGTAACCGGAGAGCTCATCGAGAAGTATCGAATCAATTCAAACTCGAAATTCTTATAATCGTTAGCATCTTTATTAGTCTGGGCGATAAGTTCTGCAGTGTCAAAGATCATATTTGCGATATCAACTCTCAGCCTTTCACCGTAAAGAGCGTGGTAGCGTCGTTTATAGACCACTTCACGCTGGGCATTCATCACATCGTCATATTCCAGCAATCGTTTTCTTATACCGAAGTTATTCTCTTCAACCTTCTTCTGTGCTCTTTCAATAGACTTCGTGATCATGGAATGCTGAATGACCTCACCTTCCTTGAGCCCCATGCGGTCCATCATTTTTGCAATTCTTTCGCTTCCGAAAAGGCGCATAAGGTTATCCTCGAGCGAAACATAGAACTGTGAGCTACCGGGATCTCCCTGTCGACCGGCCCGACCTCTTAACTGGCGGTCAACCCGCCTTGAATCGTGCCGTTCGGTACCGATAATAGCTAACCCTCCGGCCTTCTTAACCACATCGTTAAGCTTGATGTCAGTCCCCCGGCCCGCCATGTTGGTGGCGATGGTTACCTGGCCCGGGATCCCTGCTTCAGCAACGATATCGGCTTCTTTCTTATGCAGTTTGGCGTTTAGGATATTATGTGGGATCTTCCTGATGGAAAGCATCCTTCCAAGCAGTTCACTGATCTCAACCGAAGTTGTACCAATAAGCACGGGCCTTCCGGCCTTTGAGAGGCCAACCACCTCGTCTATTACCGCATTATATTTTTCACGTTTGGTTTTGTATACCAGGTCTTCCTTGTCATCACGCGCAACTGGCCTGTTAGTAGGGATCTCAACAACATCCAGTTTGTATATTTCCCATAATTCACCGGCTTCGGTAACGGCTGTACCCGTCATCCCGGCAAGCTTCCTATACATCCGGAAGTAATTCTGAAGCGTGATGGTCGCGAAGGTTTGTGTAGCAGCCTCGATCTTGACATTTTCCTTGGCCTCAATGGCCTGGTGCAGCCCGTCACTGTAGCGTCGGCCCTCCATGATTCTTCCGGTCTGTTCATCAACGATCATCACCTTGTTCTCGATCACCACGTACTGAACATCTTTTTCGAACAGTGCATAGGCCTTCAGCAATTGATTCAGGGTATGAATACGCTCACTTTTAACCCCAAAGTCCCTGAACAATTCTTCTTTCAATTCTGCTTCCTCTTCCGGTGACAATCCCTGAGACTCAATTTTCGCGATCTCTGTACCCATCTCCGGCATTACGAAGAAATCCGGGTTGTCCTCACCGGACAGATAGTCCACTCCTTTATCGGAGAGTTCAATCTGGTTGTTTTTTTCGTCTATCACATAATACAACTCGGCATCAACCTTCGGCATTTCCCGGTTGTTGTCCTGCATGTAAAAGTTTTCTGTTTTCTGTAGGATCTGCTTGACGCCTTCTTCACTAAGGAATTTTATTAGCGCCTTGTTCTTGGGCATTCCGCGGAAAACTCTAAGTAATTTAAATCCTCCTTCCTTGGCGTCTCCCTCTGCGATAAGTTTCTTGGCTTCTGCCAGAACACCTGTCAGGTAATGACGCTGAACACTGACGATATCCTCAACTTTGGGCTTTAACTCATTGAACTCATGCTTATCGCCCTGTGGGACCGGGCCCGATATGATAAGAGGGGTCCTGGCGTCATCGATAAGTACGGAGTCAACCTCATCGACTATAGCATAATGATGCGGTCTCTGAACCAGATCCTCCGGTGAATGAGCCATATTATCCCTGAGGTAATCAAAGCCAAATTCATTATTGGTTCCGTAGGTGATATCAGCATGATAGGCTTTTCTCCTACTTGCAGAGTTGGGCTTGTGATAATCGATGCAATCAACCCTTAGACCATGGAATTCGAAAATTGGTCCCATCCAAGCGCTGTCTCTCTTGGCGAGATAATCGTTCACGGTTACCAGGTGTGACCCGCGTCCGACAAGCGCATTCAGGTAAAGAGGCAAGGTAGCCACCAAGGTCTTTCCTTCACCCGTTTGCATTTCTGCAATTTTACCCTGGTGCATCGCGATACCCCCGATCAATTGCACATCGTAATGGACCATATCCCAGGTAATAGGCTTTCCGGCTGCATCCCAGGAGTTAGACCATATGGCCTTCTCACCGTCCAGGGTTACATATTCCTTATCCCCGGACAGCTCCCGGTCAAAAGGGGTGGCCTCTACGGTAATAGTTGTATTTTCTTTAAACCTTCTTGTGGTCTCCTTAACCACGGCAAAAGCCTCCGGAAGTATGTTATTCAAAACCTCCTCTGTTACGTTGTAGGAGTCATCCTTAAGGGTGTCTATCTCCAGATAAATCTCCTCTTTACGGTTGATATCATCCGTCGTCTCAGCCTCTTCATTCAGCTCATTGATCTTGTCCTCGATGTCCCGGCGAGCCTGGTTTATCAGGGTTTTAAATTCATGGGTTTTCTTTCTGAGCTCATCATGGGATAATTTCTCCATTTCAGGCCCGAAAGACTTGATCTTTTCAACCAAAGGCATCATGGCTTTTACGTCCTGCTTGGACTTATCGCCTACAAATACCTTGAGAACTTTATTTATTATACTCATTTAGTCTTCATTTATCAGATGCCAATCGCAGCCCAAAGATAAGGCATGTTTATTTTTACGGGTTGCGATCAAGGCAAAAAAAAAGTCTCCCGCAGAGACTTTTTAAGTTATTTTTTTTCGTTTTAGTATTCGTCTTCATTCCAGAGATAATCTTCCTCCGTTGGATAATCGGGCCAAATTTCCTGGATGGACTCATAAGACTCACCTTCGTCTTCGATGGATTGTAGATTTTCAACCACTTCCAAAGGGGCGCCGGTCCTGATCGAATAGTCGATCAACTCATCCTTAGTTGCCGGCCATGGTGCATCACTTAAATAAGATGCTAATTCTAGTGTCCAATACATAACTAAGCGGTTTTAATTTTCTGCAAAAATAAATTTTTAACCGAAAAAGTCAAGTAAAATCAAAATTATTTAATCATAAACTGTAAGAACGTGACAATCAGCGGCTAATTCAGTATGGATTATGGGATTAATTTATCCCTGTAAATTCCTGTTGAGCAGGAATTAATCCAGCTTTTCAGGTATCCATTTTACTTCCTCCGCACTCAACTCTTTAGACAACTTTCGTGCCAGTACAAAAAGGAAGTCAGAAAGGCGGTTAAGATAGGTAAGAACGGTCTCAGGAACGATTTCATGATCATTCAGCGCAACTGCCAAACGCTCGGCCCTACGGCAAACACAGCGAGAAACGTGACATATTGACACGGTTTGATGTCCACCCGGAAGGATAAAGTGCGTCATGGGAGGTAATTCCTCATTCATAGCATCTATCTCATGCTCCAGTAGTTCGATGTCCTTCACGTCTATCAAAGGAATGTTCAACCTTGATTTTCCACTTTTAAGTTCTGCCTTTTTAGGATCTGTGGCCAAAATAGCTCCTACAGTAAAAAGTTTTTCCTGGATCCCGCTTATAAGCGCCTTGGTCGCATTGCCCATTTCCTGGTCTCTTAAAAGCCCGAGATAGGAATTCAGTTCATCGATCGTGCCGTAACTTTCAATCCTGATGTGATTTTTCGGAACCCTGGTGCCCCCGAAGAGAGAGGTCGATCCCTTATCACCGGTTTTTGTGTAGATCTTCATCGGTTTGTTCAGATTCTTTTTTCTTATCCATGTAGCTGGTTCTGAAGCGCCGTTGCCGCCTGTCGCGCATCCTGCTTTGGTTCTTCCTGTTATTCATCATGACCAAAATAAAAAGGACAACAACAATGCCGAAATATAGCAGGCTTTCCTTCATGACCAAAATTTTTATTAGGTATTGCAAGATACGACATTATCAAATTACAATCGAATGTTGAAATGCTCTTTGGCCTGTTCTTTCCGGAAGAATATAAGTCCCCAGAAGAAGGTATCTATACTGACGCTTACATCCTCATCAGCCCATATTTCTTTCCACGCATCACGCATCCCTGCAGACCAGTTGATGTCGTCGAAGATCATCACAGAATCGTTATGCACGTGTTCTTTGAGCTTCCTGAAATAGCGGAGAGTTGAATCTTTCTGGTGATTACCATCTATAAAGATCAGATCATAATCCTGTGGTTTCAGATCATCGAGTATGGCATCGAACTCCCCGGTTACAAGGTTGATCTGTTCTGCTCCATACACCAAATGTCGTTTTTTAGTGTATGCCGATATTTCAGGACATCCTTCAATAGTGGTAATTCGGGCAGATGGATTTCCAAGATACATGGCGTAGCTGGCAATCCCGAGCGAAGTTCCGAGTTCCAGGATGTTTTCAGCCTTCAAATGGCGTATTAATCGAATCAGCAATTTAGCTCTTCTGACTGTGCTGCCGGCATTTCTGGCAATATCCTTAACCATTCGCCTGTTGCTCTTCAAGACATGGGATCCGGGGCCGAGGTCCGTAACGATCAACAGGGTTTTATCCTTTTTCACATAATCCCGATAAGACTTTAGCTGCTCATATTCGGGGTAGGTTGTTTTATCATAGAAACATCGTGATACGAGATCGAATACGAACGGGGAGTGGACGCCATGTTCGTTGGTAGATCGTAAAAGGAATCGAATATATGCCCATATCAATCGCCTCATTCTTCGTTGTTTTCCTGTAATTCAAACCATCGCAACTCT